>QHSM01000135.1 GCA_003221595.1 Candidatus Rokuibacteriota bacterium
CTTCGAGGCGCGCCAGGCGCTCCTCCCAGTCCTCGCTGCCCAGGCGAACCTCGACGCCGTCGATCGTGTAGAGCACCGGGCCTTCTCGGCGGCTCATGTCGATCTCCGAGATCTCGGCGGTCAACCCGCCGCCACTCCGGAGGAGCGCGCGGATCACCGCGATCGCCGCCCGGGCCTTCGGTCCGGGAGACGTGCGCATCGACGCGAGCTCGTCGGCGGTGAGGCCACTGATGACGGGAAGCGGCGACGAGACCGCCGAGGGCGAGGCCCCGAGCAGCCGACCCTCCTCGTCCATCCAGTGCAAGCGGCCGCCGTGGACGAGCGTGAACGGGCGGCGCTCCTCGACGCTGATCACGACCCGGTCCGGCAGCTCGCGCACGACGTCGGCCCGCCGAACCTCGGGCAGCGCCTCGATCCGGTCGATCACGGCGGCCGTATCGAGACGGAAGATGTTCGTCCCGCGCGGAATGGCGGCCGCCGCCATGACTTGCTCCGGCGACATGCGGGATGCGCCGCGGACTTCCACCCGCGCCACCGCGAACCGCTGCGTCGTCAGGAGCCAGCGGCCGCCGGCGCCGAGAGCCAGGAGGCTCAGCCCGACCACCGCGACGAGCCCGGCGACACGGCGGAGCCGGGCTCGCCGTCTCGCGCGCCGGCGCCGCGGCCGCCCGACCCGCTGGCCGTCGACGAACGCCGAGCGCTCGCCCAGATCGGCGAGCACCGCGGCGCGGTTCCTCGGTGAGGTGAGGCCGCTCGGCATCTACTCGCCGATGGTCCTGATCTCGTGTTCGAGCGCGACGGAGAAATGACCCTGGACGCGCTCGCGCGTCAGATCCATGAGGGCCAGGATGTCGGCGGCGGTGCCGCCGCCGCGGTTCACGATGAAGTTCGCGTGCTTCGACGAGATCTCGGCGCCGTTGACCCGCTTGCCCTTGAGACCGCATTTCTCGATCATCCGCGCGGCCACGTCGCCCGGGGGATTCTTCCACACGCACCCGGCGGAGGCGAGCGCCAGCGGCTGCGTCGACTTCTTGACCTTGAGCCGCGCCTTCATCTCCTTCTGGATCTCCGCCAGCGGCTTGCGGTGCAGGCGCAGGCGGCAGCCGATCAGCACGGCGCCGGCCGGCGCGTTGAAGTTCCGGTACGTGAACGTGGCCGAGGAGGGCTTGTACTCGCCGAGGGTGCCGTCCGGATGCAGGTAGTACACGGCGCTGACGAAGTCGCCGATCCACCCGTCGGCGGTTCCGGCGTTCATCGCCAGGGCGCCGCCGATCGTGGCCGGGATCCCCACGAGACACTCGATGCCGCCGAGATTGATGGCGGCGGCCTAGCGGATGAGCGCCGAGAGGCTCACGCCCGCTCCGGCGATCGCCTCCTCGCCGTGGAATTCCGCGCGCCCGAGGCACCCCTCGAGCCGGAGCACCACGCCGCGCACGCCGCGGTCCTTGACCAGCAGGTTGTTGCCCCCGCCGATCACCGAGACCGGCAGCTGCTCGCGCTCGGCGAACATGAGCGCGTGGCGGATGTCGTCGACATCCTGCGGAACGACGAAGATGTCGGCCGCTCCGCCGATGCGGAGCGAGGTGTGGAAGCTCAGGGGCTCCTTGAACCGCACTTCCCCCCGGATCTCTCCTAGCATGTGGACCTCCCAGTCAGCGAGTCCGCGTTGAGGCGCTTCAGCAGCTCCGGACCGAGCTGGCTCACGTCGCCGGCGCCGAGCGTGATCACGAGATCGCCCCGCCGGACGATCTCGCAGAGGTGCTCGACGACCCGTGTCCGGTCGCTGCCGAGGTATGTGACATCGCGATGGCCGTGCGCGCGGATCCCCTCGGCGAGATCCTCGGCGGTGACGCCGGGAATCGCCGCTTCGCCGGCCGCGTAAATGTCCATCACGATCAGCACGTCGGCCAGGTTGAACGCCGTCAGAAACTCTTCGCGCAGGTGCAGGGTTCGGGTGAAGCGGTGCGGCTGGAACACCGTGACGACCCGGCTCTCGAAACCGGCCTTCGCGGCGGCCAGCGTCGCGCGAATCTCGGCGGGATGGTGACCGTAATCGTCGACCACCGTCACGCCACCGGCGCGCCCGAGGATCTGGAACCGGCGCTGGACGCCCGAGAAACCGGCCAGCGCCTTCTGGATGGCGGGGAACGGAATCTCGAGATCGAGCCCGACGCCCACCGCCGCGAGCGCGTTGAGCACGTTGTGGCGCCCGGGAATCTGGAGCGTCAGCTCGCCGAGCAGGCTCAGGCGGTGGAAGACCTCGAAGCGGCTCGTCATGCCGGTCAGGCGCACGCGTCGCGCGACCAGGTCGGCGCCCGACTCCAGCCCGTACGTGATGATTCGCTTCTCGATGCGCGGGATCAGCCGCTGGATGTTCGGCTCGTCCAGGCAGAGCACGGCCGATCCGTAGAAGGGCACCCGGTTCACGAACGCGACGAACGCGTCGCGAATGGCGTCGAGGTTTCCGTAGTGATCGAGGTGCTCGGCGTCGATCGTCGTCACGACCGCGATGGTCGGCGCCAGCTTCAGGAACGAGCCGTCCGATTCGTCGGCCTCGGCGACCAGGAACTCGCCCTGGCCGAGCCGGGCGTTCGAGCCGAGGCTCCTCACCCGCCCGCCCACGACGATGGTCGGATCGTAGTGGCCCTCGGCGAGCACGGCGCCGACCATCGAGGTGGTCGTCGTCTTACCGTGGGTGCCGGCGACCGCGATGCCGTACTTGAGACGCATCAGCTCGGCCAGCATCTCGGCGCGGGGAATCGTCGGAATCTGGTGCTGGCGGGCCACCTGAACCTCGACGTTGTCCCGCGAGACGGCCGAGGAGTAGACCACCACGTGGGCGCCCTCGACGTTCGTCGCCGCGTGGCCGATGAAGATCTTTGCGCCGAGCTCGGCCAGCCGCTCGACGGCGTCGTTCCGCTTCTGGTCGGAGCCGGTCACGCGGTAGCCGAGGTTCAGGAGGATCTCGGCGATCCCGGACATGCCGATGCCGCCGATCCCGACGAAGTGGATCTGCTGGTAGCGCTTAAACATGGGCGTGCTGGGAGATGTTCAGGAGCACTCCCGTCGAGAGCATCGTGACCAGCAAGGCGGAGCCGCCGAACGAGAGGAAGGGCAGGGGCAGCCCTTTCGTCGGCAGGAGCCCCGTCACGACTCCAAGGTTCACCAGGACCTGCGTCGCGATCAGCACGGTGATCCCGAGCGCCAGGTAGCCGCCGAACGGATCGGGCGCCCGTAGCCCGATCCGGAGCCCGCGCCAGATCAGCACGACGAAGAGCGCGACGATGGCGATGGCGCCCACGAAGCCCAGCTCCTCGCCCAGGATCGCGAAGATGAAATCCGTGTGCGACTCCGGGAGGTAGAAGAGCTTCTGGCGGGACGCGCCGATGCCCTGGCCGAAGATGCCGCCGTTGCCGAGCGCGAGCCACGACTGAATGATCTGGAAGCCGCTGCCGCGCGGATCCGACCACGGGTCGACGAACGCGACGATGCGGCGAAGCCGATAGGGCGCCGCCCAGATGGCCACCACGAGGGGCGGCAGCGCCGCGGCGAGGATGAAGCCCAGGTGACGCGCGCGGCCGCCGGCCAGGAACAGCAGCGTGAACGTCAGGGTGATGAGCGTCAGGCAGTTGCCGAGGTCCGGCTGCGCGAGGACGAGCGCGGCCAGGAGACTGGCCACGGCGAGCGGCGGCAGGAGGCCGCGGCGAAGGTCGGTGATCGCCTCGCCCTTCTTCGCGAGGAACGCGGCGAGATAGAGCACGAGGGCGAGCTTCGCCAGCTCGGCGGGCTGGAACGACACCGGCCCCAGCCGGATCCACCGGCGCGTGCCGTTGATCGTCTGACCGAGCGGCGAGACCAGCACCAGCACGAGGAGCACCCCGGCGAAGATCAAGAGCGGAACCACGAACCCTTCCAGCCGGCGATAGTCGAGCCGGATCGCCATCCACAGGCAGCCGGCGCCGAGCAGGGCCCAGAAGACCTGCTTCTTGAGGAAGAAGTACGGATCGTGAAAGCGATCGGTCGCGACGATCGCGCTGGCGGAGTAAACCATCACCACTCCCGCCGAGAGGAGCACGATCGCGACGCCGAAGAGCCACACGTCGGGCGCCAGCTGTCTGGGCAGTTCAGTCAGACTGGGGGGGAGCGAGCGCCGCTCCTCCCCCAGACCTCCCCACCGCTTCGATGCATGCGTGCATGGGCTTCACAGCCGCGCTGTTTTCGTCACTAGTCGAGGCGCTCCACGAGTTTCTTGAAGACGTCGCCGCGGTGCTCGAAGTTGTCGAACATGTCGAAGGAGGCGCACGCCGGCGAGAGCAGCACGACGTCGCCCGGCGCGGCGACCGCGCGCGCCCGGTCGACGGCCTCCTGGAGCGACCGGCAGTGCGTCACCGGAATGGTCGCGGCGGCGAGCGCGGCGCCGATCGTCTGCGCGTCCTCGCCGATGAGGAGCGCCTGGGCGACGCGCCCGCGCGCCGCGGCGGCCAGCGGTCCCCACGCCTGCCCCTTGCCCTTGCCGCCCGCGATGAGCACGATCCGCTCCGAGAAGCTCTCGAGCGCCCGCAGGGTCGAGGCGACGTTGGTACCCTTCGAGTCGTTGTAGTACTGCACGCCTTTGAGCTCGCGGACCCACTCGATGCGGTGCGCGACACCCCGGAAGCGCGCGATGGCCGCGCGGATCGCCGCCGGCGAGACGCCGGTCCACAGCGCGCACGCCGTCGCCGCCAGGACGTTCTCGACGTTGTGCTGGCCGCGCAGGAAGATCTCCGACAAGGGGCAGATCTCCTCGACGTGGCCGTTGAGCCGCGCGACGATCCAGCCCCCGCGCACGAAGACGCCGTGGGCCAGATCGCGCTGCCGGCTGAACCAGACGACCGGCGCCTGCGCCCGCGCGCCGAGCGCGCGCGTCGCCTCGTCGTCGGCGTTCAGGACGGCGCAGTCGGTCGGCCCCTGATTCGCGAAGATCCGGGCCTTGGCGTCCACGTAGGCGGCGAACGTGCCGTGCCGGTCGAGATGGTCGGGCGTGATGTTGAGGACCACGGCGACGCGCGGCTGGAAGGTCTCGGCGCTCTCGAGCTGGAAGCTCGACACCTCGCAGACGACGAGCCCGTCGGCCGGGAACGAGAGCGCGTGCGCGCAGAGCGGCGTCCCGATGTTGCCGGCCACCAGCACCGGCCGCGGCTGCTGGGCCAGCACCGCGCCGATCAGCGCGGTGGTGGTCGTCTTGCCGTTGGTCCCGGTGATCGCGGTCGTCTCCGCCTCCATCGCCCGCCAGCCGAGCTCGAGCTCGCCGATGATCGGCACCCGGCGGGCGCGCGCGGGCGCGAGCTGGGCGCCGTCGAGCGGCACGCCGGGGCTCACCACGACCAGGTCGGCGCCGACGAAGGCCGAGGCCGCGTCGCCGCTCCCCCCGATCAGGCGCACGCCCAGGTCGGCGAGGCCGGCCGCCTCGCGGCCGAGGGCGGCGATGGGCTTCAGGTCCGCTCCGGTGACGTCGGCGCCCGCGGTGCGCAGGAGGCGCGCCGCGGCGACGCCGCTCTTGGCGAGCCCGACCACGGTGACGCGCCGCCCGGCGAGCGAGTTGAGATAGGCCCGGCCCCGGGTCACCGTCGCCACCTCCTCGAGCGAGCTCATACGCACCTCACCGGAGCTTCAGGGTGGTGAGCGCCAGGAGCGCCAGCGCGAACGACACGATCCAGAAGCGGACGACGATCTTCGGCTCGGGCCAGCCGGAGAGCTCGTAGTGATGGTGCAGCGGCGCCATCCGGAACACGCGCCGCCCGGTGAGCTTGAAGCTGGCCACCTGGATGATCACCGAGAGCGCTTCGACCACGTAGAGACCGCCGATCAGCGGCAAGAGCAGCTCGGCCTTGGTCAGCACCGCCAGCGTGCCGATGGCGCCGCCGAGGGCCAGGGAGCCCGCGTCGCCCATGAAGATCTCGGCCGGATGGCAATTGAACCAGAGGAATCCGATCGCGGCGCCGATCAGCGCTCCGCAGAAGACGGTCAGCTCGCCCGCGCCCCGCACGTTGAGGATCTTGAGATAGTCGGCGGCGCGGAAGTTGCCCGTGAGGTACGCGATGACACCGAACGCGGCGCCGGCCATGATGACCGGACCGATCGCCAGCCCGTCGAGCCCGTCGGTCAGGTTCACGGCGTTCGAGGCCCCGACGATGACGAGCAGCGCGAACGGGATCCAGAGCCAGCCCAGGTTGAAGAGCCATCCCTTGAAGAAGGGGATCGCCA
>QHSM01000136.1 GCA_003221595.1 Candidatus Rokuibacteriota bacterium
AGCCGCGCGAGCTTCCCTTGCCGGGGCGGGGCCTGGTCAGCGGCATGCCGAGCGCGGCCTCTGCCCGGCGCAGGTACTCCCACGCGTGGCGATACGACCAGCGGATCTGGCGAGCGGCGCCGAGCAGGGAGCCGTGCTCGAGGATGCCGAGCAAGAGCCGCAGACCGCCGTCGCCGACGACGAACCGGCCGTTGTGCTCGAGCCACACCTTCGTCTTGACGGCGACCGCGGGCAATTCGACCGTGTCCGGCGCGCCCGACGGGGAAATTGCGCTCTTCGCTCGGCGCGTCGGCTTCACGATCTGAATCATAGCGCCAATCGGCAAAGTGCCGAGGGACATCGGCGGCGACTATCGCGAGGGAGATATCATCGAGGCTCGTGAGGGGGACACGCGCGGCGCTGTTGCTGGGTCTGCTCGTCGTCTGGCCGGCCTCGGCGAGCGCGGCCGACGCCGGGCTCCTGCCGCGCATGGAGCGTCTCTCCACGCACTATCACGAGGACCCGGCGCGACTCGACGCGGGGCGAGCCGAGCTGGAGGCCGCCGTCGCCGCGCAGCCGAGCGCGGCGCTCCTGGTCATGCTGGCGCAGATCAGCTATGTCTGGGGCGACGTCCGCGGCTCGACGAGCGACGCGCAGCTCCAGGCCTACGAGCGCGGCCGTCAGGTTGCCGACCTGGCGCTCGAGCGAGATCCCCGGAGCGCCGACGCCCGTTTCTGGCGAGCCGCGAACCTCGGACGCTGGCTGGAGCGCAACCGGTTGCAGGCCGCCACGAGGATTGGGTCGCTCCGCGACGAGGTGCAGGCCATTGTCCGCGACCATCCGGACTACGTCGGCGCCTACAGCTTCCTCGGCAACTACTACTACCGGGCGCCCTGGCCGTGGGGAAGCCTCGACGAGGCGACGAGGATGTTTCGCCAGGGGCTGGCTCGCGATCCTCGCGCCACCGGGATGCGCGTCGGTCTCGCCCGGACGCTCATCGACAAGAGCATGCCGAACGAGGCGCGCGCCGAGCTTCAGCGCGTGCTCGACGAGACCGCGCCGACCAATCTTGCGGAGTGGACGCTGCGCGACGCACCCAGCGCCAGGAAGCTCCTCGAGTCGCTCCCGAGCAAGCCCTAGGTCGGGGGCGGGTCAGCGCGGGTCGCGCGCCCCGTCGGCGCGATAGACGAGGTAGTCCTCGATGACCACGTCGCCGCGCAGCCGGGGGATTCGCGCCAGCAGCGTGATCCGCGCGTACCGCGCGGTGACCATCTCCTTCAGGTCGCGCCAGCTCTCGGTGACGTAGAGCACGGGACCCGCCATCAGGTCGGGCGCCGGCGGCGGCTCCTGGTGCCAGCGATCCCGCTCGGTCAGCTGAACGACGGGAGGATGCGACGGCGCGTAGAAGGCGAGCCATCCGGTCTGGGCATAGTTCGTCGTGACGACGCCCCTGGCGCCGGTCTGCCGGCGCAAGGCGTCGATCTCTTCGACGATGGGGCCATAACCGACGGCGAGAAGACGCGCCACCGGATCCTTCGACCTCGGAAGCGCGACGAGCGGCCAGAACGTGTGCAGGTAGGCGACGAGCGTCACCAGCGCCGCCGTCGTGACCGCGGCCGCTCGCGAGAACCGCACGACGTGAGCGCCGAGACCTCCGATCTGTCCAGGCCAGGCGGCGGCGATGCAGAAGACCGGGTAGAGGAAAGAGGGCCAGTTGCCCTGCACGCGCGAGTGCGTCGAATGCCAGAGGAAGTACGCCGTCGCCGGCGCCAGCATGGCGACGATCAGCAGCACCGGCAAGCGCCGCTTCGCCTCCGTGCGGACGATCCCGACGACTCCGACGAGTCCCAGGATGAAGATGAACGGCGTCGCCAGGCCGACCTGGCCGGCCACGAAGTCACCCAGGTAGCGCAGGGAAAAGCCGTGGGTGACGACCCGGGCGAATTGCCAGGCGAAGGAGATCCAGGTGTGGGCCGCATTCCACACGATCACCGGGGCGAACATGGCGAGCGCCAGCGCCGCCCCGAGATAGGGCCAGGGCGACCGGAGCCAGCGACGCTCCCGCGGCGATACGCAGAGCCACAGGAGGGCCCCGACACCCAGAAACGGAGCCGTATATTTTGCGAGCAGCCCGAAGCCGCCGGCCGCGCCCGCGGCGGCCCACCAGATCGGGCGCTCGGTCTCCGCGACCTTGGCCAGGGAGAAAACGAAGAACGCCGCGGCGGCCATCGCCGGGGAATCCGGCGTTGCCGCCAGCCCGACCGTGCTGCTCATCAAGGTGAGGTTGAAGAACAGGGCCGCCGTCACCCCGGCCGAGTCGCTTCGCAGCAGCAGGGCGCCGCTGCGCCACACCGCCCACGTCGCCCCGATCAACAGCACCAGCGGCACGGCGCGCACGCCCAGCGGCGTGTCGCCGAAGATCGTGGTGCCCATGCGAATGACGTAGGCGATCAGCGGTGGGTGGTCCAGGTAGCCGGCCGCGAGCGACTTCGACCATCGCCAGTAATAGGCCTCGTCGAACGCGAGCGGCGCGTGGGCCGCGACGATGGCCCGCAACCCCATCAGCGCGGCGATGAAGACGAGCGCGCGACGCGGCGCGCGCGTCTCTTCGCCGTTCAAGCTCACTTCACATGCCAGACGAACCGCGGGGACGTCGCGTGGCTCCACACCGCGCCGATGACGGCGCCGGCGGCGCCGGCGAGCCACCACACGGGCCGGAGGGTGTAGAGCCACGCCGCCGTGCCCATCCCGGCCACGAGCCCGAGCGCGCTCGTGACGCAGAACACCACAAGCCCTCGGATCACGGCCCAGCCGCGAAGCCTGCGATCGTGATGGGTGAGGAGCAGGTTCGTGACCAGGAAGCTTGCGCCGAGCGTGACGACCGCCCCCAGCGCGTAGGCCCGGACGAACGGCAGGCCGAGGGCGAGACCGCCGCGCAGCGCCGCCAGGTGCACGCCGAGGCCGACGACGCCGACCAGCGCGTGGGACAGGAAGCGCGCCGTCACCGCGTCGCGCGACACCCGCGAGATCAGCAGGCCGAGATACTCGATGACCACGAGCGCATCGAGCTTGCTCTCGCCGTACACGCGTGAGCCGAACGCGTAGGGCTCCTCGGCGATCCGCAGCGTCCCCTCCGCCCGCATGACGATGTCGAGCAGGATCTTGAAGCCGTGCGGCGACAGGGAGGCCGCGAGCGGCTCGAAGCGGTCGCGGCGGATCGCGAAGAAGCCGCTCATCGGATCGGACAGCGCGACGCCGCCGAGGCTCCACGCCAGCCGCCGTGCCAGCCGGCTGCCCATTCCCCTGGCGGGGGACAGGGCCTCCGCGCTGCCGCCCGCGCCGAAGCGCGTGGCAACGACCAGGTCGCTCCGGCCGCTCCTCAGCGAGTCGAGCATGCGCGGCAGGAGCGTCTCGTCGTGCTGAAGATCGGCGTCGATGACGGCGACATAGGACGCGCTCGAGCCCAGGATGCCCTCGATGCACGCACCGGCCAGACCGCGGCGGTTGACACGGCGAAGACAGCGCACGCGCGGGTCGTGGGCCGCGATCGCCTTCACCTGCTGCGCCGTGCCGTCGGGCGAGTCGTCGTCGACGAAGATCGCCTCCCAGGCCACGCCGCCGAGCGCGGTCTCGAGCCTCGCGAGGAGCGGCGCGACGTTGCCGCGCTCGTTGAACGTCGGCACGATCACCGACAGCTCGATCGGGCCGGGGGACGGTGGGCTTGCGACGGGTCGTATCTGGCGGCCGGCCACGACGTCCATCGTCATGGCTAGGGTAGGTACTGCGCGCGCGCGAGGGCCGTCAAGGATTTTCTCCGCCGACGCCGGACAGCGTTTCGTCGAGAAGCGACGCCAGCTCGGCGACGATCGCCTCGAGCGAGAAGACGGTGTCGATCCCTCCGGCCAGCGACGGCCGGGCGGCCAGGGCGACGTGCTTCAGATGCCGGCGATCCCGGACCGCCACGCTGGACCAGTCGTCCACGAGCGCCTGGGCGCTCGCGCGATCGGTCTCGCGAGCGATCAGGCGGGCCAGGCGCTCGGAGAAGACCAGGCCGCCCAGCGCCTCGAGATTGGCTTTCATTCGCTCGGCGTTCACCACGAGGCCATCGGCGATGCGCTCGATCGCGTCGAGCGCGCCGCCGGCGGCGTCCACCAGCTCCGGGATGGTCACCAGCTCGGCCTGCCAGCCGCCGAGCGCGCGCTCGTGCTCGCCGAGCGAGCTGGACAGGAGGGTCGCGACGAGCCCGGGCACGCGCGCGGCGGCGGTCAGAGCCTGAAGGCAGGCGACGGGGTTGCGCTTGTGAGGCATGGCGCTCGAGCCGCCGACACCCTTGGCCGGCGGCGACTCGAGCATCTCGCCGACCTCAGCCTGCGAGAGCAGGGAAACGTCGCGCGCGATCTTGCCGATCGTCTCCGTGACGATCGCGAGCTCGACCATCAGACGCGTGAGCTCGTCGCGCTGATCGTGCCACTGTCGCGCCTCGCCCAGGTGCAGGCGCATCGCCACGCCGTTGCGGACCGACGCGCGCTTGCCGCCGAGCGCGTCCAGGGTGCCGACGGCCCCGCCGAGCTGGATGCAGAGCGCCCGCTCGCGTGCCTCGGCGAGACGGAGCCGGCACCGATGGAGCGCCGCCGCCCAGCGCGCGATCTTCAAGCCTGCCGTGATCGGCGCGGCCGGTTGCATGAGGGTCCGGCCGAGCATCACGACGCCCGCATGGCGACGCGCATGGCCGGCCAGGCTCGCCACCGCCGCGGCCAGGACGGCGTCGGCGTCCGCGAGGCACGGCTTCAGGCAGAGGACCAGCGCGGTGTCGAGGACGTCCTGGCTCGTCGAGCCGTAGTGGACGAACGCCGAAGCGCGCGCGTCGGCGCGGGCGACGTGCTCGGTGAGCGCCTTCACCAGCGGAACCGCCAGCGAGCCCGATCGCTTGCCCTCGACGGCCAGGGCCTCCGCCGACAGAGTCAGATCGGTACAGATCTTGGCGATGACGCGGGCGGCATCTTGGGGAACGACGCCGATGTCGCCCTCGGCGAGGGCGAGCGCACGTTCGAAGTCGAGCATCGCCCGCACGAACGCGTCAGCGGACAGCGCCCGGGTGAACGCGTCGCGCGCGAAGCTGCGGCCGACGATGTTCAAAGCGATCGGCACACGCGCGCTAGAATTCGATGAACACCGCTTCGCCGGCCCCCCGCAGCCGGACATCCCACCGATAGATCTTCGGATCGTCGGGGTCGGGAGTCGCGACGAGGGTGCGGAGCCTCTCGAGATCGCCGATGGCGCGGGCCAGGGGATCGTCCTTGATCAGGTCGATCGGCGCGAGGAAGACCCGCGTGTGCAGAGCCTTCAAGAGGCCGCGGGCGAAGATCGCGACGCTGATCTGGGGCGAGTAGGTCGCGCCGCCCGGGCCCGTGAACGATCCGGGTTTCACCGTCTCGATCGCATAGCGGCCGTCGGTGTCCGTCGAGACGCGGCCGTACCCGTACGGTCTGGCCCCGTCATGGCCGGACGGGAAGCGGCCGGTCGGGTCCGCCTGCCAGGTCTCGAAGAGCGCGTCGTAGATCGGCGCGCCGTTACCGTCGAACACGCACCCGGTCAGCGCCGTGATCGGCGCGGCCGGTTGCATGAGGGTCCGGCCGAGCATCACGACGCCCGCATGGCGACGCGCATGGCCGGCCAGGCTCGCCACCGCCGCGGCCAGGACGGCGTCGGCGTCCGCGAGGCACGGCTTCAGGCAGAGGACCAGCGCGGTGTCGAGGACGTCCTGGCTCGTCGAGCCGTAGTGGACGAACGCCGAAGCGCGCGCGTCGGCGCGGGCGACGTGCTCGGTGAGCGCCTTCACCAGCGGAACCGCCAGCGAGCCCGATCGCTTGCCCTCGACGGCCAGGGCCTCCGCCGACAGAGTCAGATCGGTACAGATCTTGGCGATGACGCGGGCGGCATCTTGGGGAACGACGCCGATGTCGCCCTCGGCGAGGGCGAGCGCACGTTCGAAGTCGAGCATCGCCCGCACGAACGCGTCAGCGGACAGCGCCCGGGTGAACGCGTCGCGCGCGAAGCTGCGGCCGACGATGTTCAAAGCGATCGGCACACGCGCGCTAGAATTCGATGAACACCGCTTCGCCGGCCCCCCGCAGCCGGACATCCCACCGATAGATCTTCGGATCGTCGGGGTCGGGAGTCGCGACGAGGGTGCGGAGCCTCTCGAGATCGCCGATGGCGCGGGCCAGGGGATCGTCCTTGATCAGGTCGATCGGCGCGAGGAAGACCCGCGTGTGCAGAGCCTTCAAGAGGCCGCGGGCGAAGATCGCGACGCTGATCTGGGGCGAGTAGGTCGCGCCGCCCGGGCCCGTGAACGATCCGGGTTTCACCGTCTCGATCGCATAGCGGCCGTCGGTGTCCGTCGAGACGCGGCCGTACCCGTACGGTCTGGCCCCGTCATGGCCGGACGGGAAGCGGCCGGTCGGGTCCGCCTGCCAGGTCTCGAAGAGCGCGTCGTAGATCGGCGCGCCGTTACCGTCGAACACGCATCCGGTCAGCGTCATGCGATCACCGCGACCCGGGAAGAGGACGATGCCGCCGTCCTTCCACAGGAGATCGCGCGCGAAGAACGGGCCGACCGTCTGCGAGGGCGTCGGCTTTGGCATCGTCACACTCCCATCGGCGTCGCGCGCGGTCCGCGCACCACCAGGTCCCAGCGGTAGCCGAGGGCCACGCCCTCGATGCCCTGCTCGAGATCGAGATCGGCGATCAAGAGCTTGCGCCCGGCCTCGGGCACGCTCTGGAAGATCGGATCGATCGCGAGCAGGGGATCGCCCGGGAAGAACATCTGGGTGATGAGCCGCTGCGCGTACGCATTGCCGAAGAGCGAGAAGTGGATGTGCGCCGGCCGCCACCCGAACGGGTGGTTCTGCCAGGGATAGGCGCCGGGCTTGACCGTCACGACGCGGTAACGACCCTCGTCGTCCGTCAGCACCTGGCCCTTGCCGAGAAAGTTGGGGTCCAGCGGCGCGTCGTGGTCGTCCACCGGGTGCGGATTTTCGCCGAGCGGCGCGCTCGTGCCCCAGGTCGTCAGATCGGCCTCGCTCTCCCCGACGAAGCGTTTCGGGAACACGGGCCCCGCCGTCTCGAGCGGACTCGGCGCGACGCGCACCAGCGGCTGCGCCGGCGCCCGGAGCCGCGTGCTCTTGTAGTCCGGGTAGAGGTACGGCGGGTGGACGTCGACGGGGCGTGTCTCGGCCATCGGCTTCTCCCTCCAGGGCATTCGAGCGACCGCCAGCCGGTAGAGTCTACTCCTTCTCGCCGAGGGTCGGTCGTCGCCGCAGAGGCTCGTGCCCGCCTTGACGACCGGCCCGCCGGCGCTCATCATGCGCTCGCTCCAAGGAGGCTTCATGACCACCGCGCCGTCGGACCTGCGAGCGGTCGCGACCGTCCGGATCGACAACGAGCGTGTGCGGGTGACCGAGTTCCGTTTCGCGCCGGGAGCCAGTACCGGAGCGCACCGTCACGAGCTGGCCTACGTCGTGGTCCCGCTCACCACCGGCCGACTGGCGGCGACCGGACCTACCGGCGAGGCGCTCAACGAGCTGGTCGCGGGCCGGCCCTACTTCCGGCCCGCAGGTGTCGAGCACGACGTCCGCAACGCCAACCCGTTCGAGTTCGCGTTCATCGAGATCGAGCTGAAGGATCAAATCCCGCCCGGGGCTTGACTCCGGCGCCGGGGGGGGCGATCTTAGCCGGGATCTGAGGCAAGGGGAGAGGTAGGGCGGCGGCGATAGGGTTTCTGGAATTCCCATTCTGACAGGAGAGAACTCATGGCCGAAGTCGACGGCGCAACACTCGTAGCGAGGAACCTCAAGAAGCAGGGTGTCCAGTTCATGTTCGGGATCGTCGGCTTTCCGGTGCAGCCGATCGCCGCGGCCGCGCAGAGAGAGGGCATCACCTACGTCGGCATGCGCAACGAGCAGTCGGCCTCGTATGCGGCGCAGGCCGTCGGCTATCTGACCGGGCGCCCCGGCGTCTGCCTCGTCGTGTCGGGCCCCGGCGTCGTCCACGCCCTCGCCGGCATGGCCAACGCGCAGCAGAACGGCTGGCCGATGATCTGCATTGGCGGCGCGTCCGAGTCGTGGCGCAACGGCATGGGCGCTTTCCAGGAAGAGCGCCAGGTGTATATCTCGACGCCGTTCTGCAAGTTCGCGCATGCCATCGAGCACGTCCATCGCATCCCGTTCTACGTCGAGATGGCCGTCCGGAATGCGATCTACGGCCGTGCCGGCGCGAGCTACCTCGACATGCCGGATGACATCATCACCGGCAAAGTCGACGAGTCGCGGGTGGAGGAGGCGGCGCGCTGCCCCGACCCGCCCCGCACCCAGGCCATGCCGCAGGACGTCGAGCGCGCACTGGACACGCTCCGGTCGGCGGAGCGGCCTCTCGTCATCATCGGTAAGGGCATGGCCTACTCCCGCGCCGAGGACGAGGTGCGCGCCTTCATCGAGCGCACCAAGGTGCCGTTCCTGGCGTCGCCGATGGGCAAGGGTGTCATGCCTGACAACCATCCGCTGTCGGTCGGCGCGGCGCGCAGCCACGCGCTGCAGAACGCCGACGTCGTGTTCCTGATGGGTGCGCGGCTCAACTGGATCATGCACTTCGGTCTGCCGCCTCGCTACAACAAGGACGTACGCTTCATCCAGCTCGACATCGCGCCGGAGTCGATCGGCCAGAACGCGCCGACCGAGGTCGCGCTGGTCGGCGACGGCAAGGCGATCGTCGCGCAGATCAACGAGTCGCTCAAAAAGCGCGAGTGGGTCTATCCCAAGGACACGCCCTGGCACACCTCGATCGCCGAGAAGGCCGCGGCGAACGCGGCGCAGATCGCGCCCCAGCTCGCCGACGACCAGGCGCCGGCCAACTACTATCGCGCGCTGAAGGACGTTGCCGCGTGGACGCCGGAAGACGCGATCATCATCGGCGAGGGCGCCAGCACGATGGACATCGGACGCACGCAGCTGTTCAACTCGCGGCCACGGCACCGGCTCGACGCCGGCAGCTACGGCACGATGGGCATCGGCATGGGCTTCGTCATCGCCGCCGCGGTGGTGCATCCTGACAAGCCGATCATCTCGGTCTCGGGCGACTCCGCGACCGGCTTCTCGGGCATGGAGATGGAGACGGCCTGCCGCTACAACCTGCCGGTCAAGATCGTCGTCTTCAACAACGGCGGCATCGGCCCCGGACACGCGAAGCACCCGGACAACCCGCTCAAGAACCTCAAGCCCAACGCGCTGATCTACGGCGCGCGCTACGACAAGATGATGGAGGCGTTCGGCGGCAAGGGCTGGTTCGTCGAGAATCCAAAGGATCTGAAGAACGCGCTGCAAGAGGCGACGGCCTTCAAGGGCCCGGCGCTCGTCAACGTCATGATCTCGCAGGAGTCGGCGCGCAAGCCGCAGCAGTTCCGCTGGCATAGCTGATCGGCTGACGCTTCGAGAGCCTCGGGGCCGCTCCGCAAGGGGCGGCCCCTTCTTTTTCTCCGACCCGTGGCTCTTGACACCTTCGCTCGGCCAGCGGAACATCGCGGCACCATGCGACAGATAGCCGAAGACAAGCAGCTGCCCGCTGACATCGAGGCCGAGCCCCTGGTTCGGGCCGCCGCCGCACTGCAACCGGTCATCCGCAGCCATCGCGACGAGATCGATCGCGAGCAGCGGTTGCCGAAGACGCTGGTCGAGCAGTTTCACGCCGCCGGCTTCTACAACATGACCATTCCGCGCGAGCTGGGCGGTCTGCAGGTCGACCCGCTGACGTACCTGCGCGTCGTGGAGCTCCTCGCCGAGGCCGCCGGCTCGGTGGGCTGGAACCTGTGCAACAACAGCATCGCGCAGCTCGTCACGCTCGGGCTGCCGGACGAGGGCGTCCAGGAGCTCTACTCGCAGCGGCCCGACACGCCCATTGCCGGCACCGCCGTGATGGGCGGCGGGCGGGCCGTCGCGGTCGAGGGCGGCTACCGGGTCACCGGCCGCTGGCCCTTCGGCACGGGCTGCCAGGAAGCCTCCTGGATGCTGGGCAGCTTCCAGATTCTCGACGGCGGGGAACCGCGCCGGAGCCCGGACGGCGCCTCGTCGTACTGGCGCGGCATCTTCAAGAGATCCGAGGCGCGGGTCGTCGACGGAAGCTGGGACGTCGCC
>QHSM01000137.1 GCA_003221595.1 Candidatus Rokuibacteriota bacterium
ACACCGAGTACGCCGGCCCGATCCCCTACGCGACCGCCTGACGGCGTTCGAGCGCCGGCTTTGCCGGCGCAATCGGTCCAGCGGGAAGACGCAAACGGAAACCGGTGGGGGGCCATCGGGGGGAGCGGCGCCGCTCCCCCCGATGTGAATCAGAACACGGCGAGCGGATTCGCCGGCGAGCCCGTCCCGCCGACCACGCGCAGCGGCGAGATCACCAGCATGAACTCGTCGCGCTGCTCCTCGGCGCACGCCTTGGCGAGCGGCTCGAGGAGCGCGTTGTCGAGCAGCGCCACGCCGTACGCGAAGATCGCGGCGTGCACGGCCCACGGAATGTCGTAGCCGATCGGCAGATGATCGAGCATGTCCCACACCAGGACGCTCACGTCGTGGTCGCGCAGGAACGGCAGGCACGAGACGTGGAGCCCCGGACGCTGCTGCTGCGTGGGGGTGAAGGGGCGGCCGTACGGCCGGTCGGGATCCTGGGCCTGCCACGCCTCGCGCCCGGAATAGACACAGACCGCATCGCCGGGCTCGAGCCGGATCCCCCGCCTGGTCAGGATGTCGTCGAGCTCCCAGCCGTGTACCGGCCGATCGTGCGTCACGGAGGGAACGCCGCGGTGCCGCGGGACGTCGAGCATCACGCCGCGCGTGATGATGCCCTCGGCCCAGTGCTCGACCGATCCGAACCGCGCGCCCTCGAACGTGATCTCCTTCTTCGGGTCGCGCCCGTTCCACATCGCCTGCTCGTCCCAGGTGTGGCACAGCGCGTCGATGTGGGTGGAGGCGATGCCGTGATAGTAGATGCCGTAGTAGTCGGCCGAAAAGCCGCCCTTACCGCGCATGTGCGTCTTCATGAAGTGGTGAGCCGGCAGCGGGTTGTTCGGGCCCGGCTCCTTGGGGAAGGGCCGACTGAGCGACACGCTGCGGCCGTTCTTGACGAGCCGGGCGGCCGCCGCGCGCTTGGCCGGGGTGATGAGATTGATGGCGCCGAGCTGGTCGTCCTTGCCCCAGCGTCCCCAGTTGTTGCGCTGCCGGATCCAGCCGAGCACTTCCTGCTCTGTCGGTAGCGGGCGTTCGGGCATCGTAGCCTCCCGTGAATGTTGCCTGGCGGCGCGCTATGGTATCAGGCGTGGCCGGGGAACCTGGGACGACGTTTTTCGCGCTCACCCCCGACCGCGTCCTGGACGCGGTCGAGGTCGGGGGTCTGCGCTGCACCGGACGCTGCTTGCCGCTGCGGGCCTTCGAAAACCGGGTGTACGAAGTCGAGCTCGAGGACGAGCGGCGGCTGGTCGTGAAGTTCTACCGTCCCGGTCGCTGGTCGCGCGAGACGATCCTCGACGAGCACGCCTTCCTCGCCGACCTTGCGGCCGCCGAGATCCCGGCGGTCGCGCCGATCGATCTCGGCACCGGCGGGACGCTCAGCGAGATCGAGGGCATCTTCTACGCGGCGTTCCCGAAGGTCCGCGGGCGCACGCTGGACGAGCTCGACGCGGAGAACCGTCGGCGGATCGGCCGGACCATCGGCCGCATGCACGCGGTCGGCGCCTCGCGCGACGCGCCGAACCGCCCTCGGGTCGACCCCAAGCGCTACATCCTCGAGCCGCTCGAGGTGCTGATGGCCAGCGACTTCATTCCCTCGGGGCTCGCGCCGCGCTACCGCGATGTGGCCGTCCGGATCGCCGAAGCGGCCGCCAAGCCGCTCGCGGCGGCGCGCGTCCAGCGCATCCACGGCGACCTGCACTGGGGCAACATCATCTGGACGCCCGATCCGCTCCTGGTCGACTTCGACGACTGTCTGGTCGGCCCGCCCGTCCAGGACCTCTGGCTCCTGGCGCGCGGCAACTCCGAGGAGGCGCGGAAGCTACGGGAAGATCTGCTGGAGGGCTACGAGCTCTTCCGTGAGTTCGACCGCTCGACGCTCGCCCTGTGCGAGCCGCTACGCGCGATGCGCATCGTCTACATGTCGGGCTGGATCGCGCGACGGTGGAGCGATCCGTCGTTTCCCCCCGCCTTCCCGATGTTCCGTAACCACAACTACTGGAACCAGGAGTACGAAGAGCTCGTGCAGATCGCGGAGGGGCTCGCCTAGAGCGAGTCGAGCACGGAGCGCGCCAGGCGAGGCAGGTCGGGATCGCGCGCGCCCATGATGAGGACGGTATCGCCGGGCTGGACCTCGCTGACCACCCACTGCCGCGCCGCCTCGTGGTCGCGCGCATAACCGCACTTCAGGGCCGCCGGCAGATCGGCCGCCATGTCTCGGCCCGAGATGTCCTTCGCGACGGTCCCGCCCGCGTAGAAGATCTCGGCGTAGCAGAAGCGGTCCTGCGGCCGGAGCAGCGACGGGAGCAGGGCGCGTAGCTCGGCGCGCAGGAACCGGGCCGGGCCGTAGCCGTGAGGCTGGAAGACGGCGACGACGCGCGCGGCGCCCGCCTGGGCCGAGGTGATGGCCGCGCGGAGCTTCTCGCCGTTGTGGGCGTAGTCGTCGACGACGTGGATGTCTCGCTTCGTGCCGACCACCTCGAAGCGGCGGGCGACGCCCGGGAACCGCGCGAGCAGGCTCGCCACGGTCGCCGCATCGAGGCCGAGCTCGAGCGCCACCAGCGCTGCGGCGGTGGCGTTCTGGAGGTTGTGCAGGCCGGGCTGCGGGAGATCCAGGGTGAGATCGCGGCCGGCGTGGCGCAGCACGCCCCGGGCACGCCTCGGCCCGATGGCGGTGACCCGCAGTCGCGCGTCGGCGTCGGCCGATAGCCCGTAGCTCGCCCCCTTGAAGCGCTGTCCGAGCGCGGTCGCCTCCGGACAGTCGGCGCCGACCAGCAGCCGGCCGCAGCTCCGGGCAAATGCCGTGAACTGAGGCCGAAGCGCGCTCAGCTCGTCGTGATCGCGGCTCACGTTGTGGACGACGCCGATCGTCGGCCGATAGCCGACGAGGGTGCCGTCCGACTCACAGGCCTCGGCGACGGCCGGGCCGTCGACCGGACCCCCAACGAAGCACCCGCCGATGCCCTCTCCCGCGAAATCGGCGCCGCCCAGGACGGTGGCCGCCACGCCTCCCTCACGGAGCAGCCAGCCGATCATGCCGACGATCGTGCTCTTGCCGCTCGTGCCCGCGATGGCGACGCTCGGCGACGCCGCCTCGAGCACCTCGGCCAGGAGCTGCGGCCGGGGCAGGCACGCGATGGTGAGCGCGCGAGCCGCCCGCAGCTCCGGCGTGTCCGCCTCGACGGCCGCGGAGTAGACCAGCCGATCGATCGCGGCGGTGATGGCCCGGCCGTCCTGCGGGACGATCTCGATGCCGCGCCGACGGAGCGGCGCCGCGATTTCCTGCTTCTTGCCCAGGTCGAACGCGCGATCGGAACCTTGAACGGCGTGGCCGCGCGACCGCATGAGGCACGCGAGCGGCCCCATGCCGGCGCCGGCCACGCCGGAGAAGTGATAGCGCAGTACGGTCACAGACTGACCTGCTTGCGAGGCTCCAGCTGTATGGCGGTCTCCAGGTCGCGCGCCTCCGTGACCTCCTTGAGACTCCTGAACGGCAGGTTGAACACGGGCCGCGACGTCGTCAGGATCATGGCGAAATTCAGCGCCGCGCCGAGCAGATGCACCACCGGTAGCGCCAGGATCTCGAGCATCTCATCGCCCTTGACGTGGAGCCAGTCGAGGTCGCGCCGGAAGTCGTCCATCGCCCGGCGCCAGAACGGCTCGGGCCGGACGGCCGACGATCGGGGCGAGTCGGCATCCGTCAGCGGCTGCCGCGCGATGAGGGCCAGGAGCGGCGGCGTTCCGTACTGACCGAAGAGAAACCACGTGAGGCCGCGGACGCCGAACCAGCCGAACGCGGCGGTCGCCAGCGTAGCGGTGTTGTCTCGCGCGATCCACGGCATCGTCACCTCAACGACACCACGGTACAGGAACATGACCTCGAAGAACATCGAGAAGATCTCGATTCCGAGGATCTGCGCCAGGAACTTGCTGTCGCGCTTGCGGACGGCGTCGACCAGCGCCTGCACGCACGCGAAGCTGGCGACGATCAGCGTGAGCACGAGCAGGTAGAGGACCGGCATCGTGAACCGCGCATCGTCCGCTCCGGTGAGATCGGCCACGAGCATGGCGACCCGGGGCTCGAGCGTGTAGGTGAACACCGCCGCTTCGAGCACGCACCAGAAGAGGAGCATGACGAAGGCGAGCCACGGCACTCCCGGTTGCAGATAGCCGCGCATCAGCATGCCCGACATGGCGAACGGGATGCCCACGATGTCGCGAACGAACCCCACGATCAGCCGCGCGAGCAGCCGCGACAGGCCGAGGACCCAGCCCAGGGCGACGGCGACGACCCGGACCATGCCCACCCAGTACAGCCACACCGACAGGGCGGCGTCCCACCACGCGAGGAGGATCAGCGAGATGAAGCGTGTGCGTCCCGCGCGGAAGGGCAGGGTGTAGAGGGCGAGCGTGGTGGACCAGACGGCGACGACGCCGAGGAACACCGGGAACAGGAGAAAGATGTACTTCGCGGCTGCGATCCAGCCGCCCTGCGCCTCGAAGAAGAAGGTCATCATCATCTGCTGCAGTACCGGAACCCAGGCTATGGGGCCCGCGATCAGCTCCGCGAGCCCGCGCCAAGCCTCGGGAAGTTTGGCAATGATCCGATCAATCATCTCAGCCCTCCTTCAAATCAAAGCACACTTTGCGGGGCGCCTCGAAAAGGTCCACGGGGGTTTCGGGCTACGGGGCTTCGCCGAGGTTGCGAGTAGACCAGGGGCTAGCGGTCACCTCGGCGGTCGGCGTCGAGAGGCTTCGGTCGACGCGCGGCGGCGCCACCTGTCGCTCGAGCAGTTGCCGCTCGAGGAACTGGCGCTCGGCCCAGGCCGAGCGCGGCGGGGTCGCCACCGCGTACGTGATGGCCGGCTCCATGTGGCCGGCGGCCACGGGAATGACGACCGCGTGGTGCTCGGCTCCACCGGGCACTCCGCTGACTCGTGGCACGAGGTCCGGGCGCCCGATGCGCCGGAGAATTCGGGAAACGTACCGGCGGGTCTCGCGATACGGCGGGACGCCGTGGTAGACCGTCACCGCCTGCTCGCCGGCGTTGTAGGCCGCCAGCACGAGGGGCAGGTTGCCCCGATAGCGATCCATCAGGCTGCGCAGATGCCGGACGCCGCCTTCGATGTTCTCGTAGGGATCGAAGGTGTCCGTGACACTGAGGCTCGACGCCGTTCTTGGCATCAGCTGCATCAGACCCTGAGCGCCTCGCCGCGAAACGGCGCGCGGGTTGAACTCGGATTCCGCCTCGATGATCGCCGCAACCAGAATGGGCGGAATGTCGTATCGGACGGCCACCTCTCTGATGTGGGCCTCGATCTCGACGATTTGCGTGATCTGGGCGCTGGCTTCCGCGGCGTCCTCGCGCGCCATCTTCACGGCTTCCGAATCAGGCGACGCGAGATTCGCCTGCGACACGAAGTACGCTGGGACGACGGTGAGCAGCAAGATGCCGAGCCCCAGCACGTGGCGCGTGAGCGGCGACACCGCGTCGCGCTGCGTGAAGCCTCGGATCGTCGATTCCATTCGGCGCAAGAAATCCTCCGGGTGTGGTCTTTGGCGAACGGCATTCCGGGTGTGGTTGTAGCGTAGCGGCCTTTGAGAACGCAACCCGAATGCCAGCCGCAAAGAGTGACAAAAGTCAGCCTTATCAAGCTGTTATTGCCAGGCTAGACCCCCGGCGCTGTGACGACGGGCGTCAGCCCCGAGACACTGGCGTGCCACATGGTCCAGGACGGCTCCGGAAATCAGGTTCGTACCTGCCCGCGAGCCTCTTCCGGGCTTCGCGCTGGGCTTCCCCAGCTGCGGAGCCCAAGGTTCGCGCACTCGATGAAACAGTCGAGGGCCGTCGAGAGCTCGGCGAGACTCTTCGGCTTCGCGAGCTCGAGCGTGGCCTCGGTTCCGCTGAAGACGGCTTGGGCCGCGCGGAGAACGCTCGACGCGGCGTGACCCTTGAAGGTCTCGATCCAGGACTGGTCGGGCTGGCGGTTCACCCGGAAGCGAACGAAGACCCGGTTGCCGGACTTCCGTTCATCGAACGTGGGATTGCTGACACGTATGATCGGCATGACGACTCCATGGTCGTGACGCCCGAGCCCTTCGCCCGGCAAGTCCGGCACACCGAGACCGAGTCGTTCGGTGCCGACCTGGATCGAGGACTGTCGCTGCGATCGACCGATGGCCTACCGGGGTGGTAGGAGGAACAGCTTTGCGAGTCCAAGTATGACACCACACCCGGGTCGATGTGTCCAGTGCCCCATTCCTGATAGGCTGGTGTGCGCGCTGCAGGCCGTCGCGGGGCTGGAGCCCCGCCGGCCGAGGCGCGCCTATGGATCAAGGTCCCGCCGCAGGCCAGGGCGGACGGAGGTATTCGCATGAGACACCGTATCGCCGCGATCCCCGGCGACGGGATCGGCAAGGAAGTCGTGCCCGAAGGCATGCGCGTCCTCGACGCCGCGGGCCGCCGGTTCGGCTTCGACATCGAGTGGACGACGTTCGACTGGAGCTGCGAGCGCTACACCGAAACCGGCCGCATGATGCCGGAAGACGGTCTCGACCGGCTCCGGCCGTTCGAGGCGATCTTCCTCGGCGCCGTGGGATTTCCCGGTGTGCCGGACCACGTCTCGCTCTGGGGCCTTCTGATCCCGATCCGGCGCGGCTTCCATCAGTACGTCAACCTGCGACCCGTTCGCCTCCTGAAGGGGGCCCGGTCGCCGCTCGCCGGCCGCGGGCCCGCGGACATCGACATGGTGATCGTGCGCGAGAACAACGAAGGCGAGTACTCGGAGATCGGCGGGCGCCTCTACCGGGGCACGCCGGAGGAGCTGGCCGTCCAGCAGTCGGTCTTCACGCGCCGGGGCTGCGATCGCATCATGCGCTACGCGTTCGAGCTGGCGATGACGCGGCCGCGGCGCCACCTGACGTCGGCGACCAAGTCGAACGGAATCATCCACAGCATGCCGTACTGGGACGAGCGCTTCGCCACCATCGCGACGGACTATCCGAGCGTCAAGACGTCCCAGTACCACATCGACATCCTGACCGCCCACTTCGTGCAGCACCCGGACTGGTTCGACGTCGTCGTCGGCTCGAATCTCTTCGGGGACATCCTTTCCGACCTCGGCCCGGCCATCGCCGGCTCGATCGGGCTGGCGCCGGGCGGCAACATCAATCCCGAGAAGGAGTATCCGTCGATGTTCGAGCCGGTTCACGGCTCGGCACCCGACATCGCCGGCAAGGGCATCGCGAATCCGGTCGCCCAGATCTGGACCGGCGCGATGATGCTCGAGCACCTGGGCCATGCCGACGCGGCGCGCGCCGTGGTCGGCGCTATCGAGCGAGTCGTGGAGGACGGCAAGACGCTCACCCGCGATCTCGGCGGCCGCGCGTCGACCTCCGAGGTCGGGCAGGCGATCACGGCGCTCCTCTAGCGCGGGTCGGGATGAACTACTTCGGCCACACCGTACTGGCCGTTCGCTATGGCGGCGATCGCGCCTTCGTGCTCGGCGCTATGCTCCCCGACTTCGCCGCGATGATCCGGGCGCGTCCGCCGCGCGTCGACCACGTCGACATCGATTCCGGGATGCGCTTTCACTGGCGAACGGACGAAGTCTTCCACCGGTCCGCCGCCTTCCGACAGCTGACCCGTCAGGCGGTGGACTGGCTATCGGCGCGGGGCGTCCGGAGCGGCAGCGCGCTCGCGGTGGCGCACGTCGGCGTCGAGCTCTTGCTCGACGCGGCCCTGTCCGGAGATCGGCCGGCGCAGCGGGCGTACCTGGGGGCGCTGACGGGCGCCGCTGACGGAGAGCTCGGTGGGCACCTGACCTGGGCGTCCGGCGAGGAGCGGGAGCGGTTCGACCATCTTCGTTTGCGCCTGCTGGACCGCGGCGCCATCGACGGCGACATCGCCCCGGAGACCGTGGCCGAGCGTCTGAGGCGAGCGCTGGCCGACCGTCCGCGGCTCGCCCTGGACGCCGCCGCCGTGCGCGCCGCGCGGGACTGGGCGTCCGCCGCGCGCCCGGGCGTCTCCGCCTGCGCGGCGCCGCTGGTGCACGAGCTCGCCGCCCAGCTCCTCTGAGCCCGTGCCCGGACCTCGCAGCGAGCGAGGAATGCCCGCAGGCGGCTGTTTTAGCCGCCTGCGTCGTTCGAGAGGACGAGCGTTCCCGCCGCCGACAGCATGCCGCCCATGCCGTTGACCAGCGACAGCTTGGCGTTCGGGACCTGACGCGCGCCGCATTCGCCGCGAAGCTGGCGGGCGGCCTCGATGATCGGGAAGATCCCGTACATCCCGCTGTGGGTGTAGGAGAGCCCGCCGCCGTTCGTGTTGATCGGAAGCTGGCCGCCGGGCGTCGCGCGTCCCTCGGCGAAGAAGTGCACTCCCTCGCCGCGCTTGGCGAGGCCGAGCGCCTCGAGCATGAGCGGCGGGCCCGAGGTGAACGCGTCGTAGAGCATGATGTGGTTGAAGTCCGATCCCTTCACGCCCGCCATCGCGAACGCCTTCTCGCCGGAGAGCCGGGTCGCCTCGCTGAAGGTGAGGTTCCGCATCTGCGTGAGCATGACGTGCTCGCTGCCCTCGCCGGCGCCGCGCACGTACACCGGCTTCTTGGCGCAGTCCTTCGCGCGATCGGCGCGCGTCAGGACGACGGCGCCGCCGGCATCCGTGACGAGGCAGATGTTCAGGATGTTGAACGGCCACACGACGGGCCGCGAATCGAGCACGTCCTTCACGGTGAGGGGCTCGCGATTGCGCGCCTTCGGGTTCAGCGCGGCCCACTTGCGCGTGGAGACGGCCACCTGCGCCCACTGCTCGAGCGTGGTGCCGTACTCGTGCATGTGGCGCGTCGTGATCAGGCCGAAGTAGGTCGGCGCGCCGCCGAAGCCGTACGGGAACTCGAACTGGCCGGACAGCGCGGTGTCGCGCCGGGGCGAGACGCCGACGCCCGAGCGTCCCGACTCGCCGTGGCTGACGACGGCGACGTCGCAGAGCCCATGGTGCAGCGCCAGCACCGCATGGCCCACCATGATGATGAACGAGCAGCCGCCCACGGTGGTGCCGTCCACGTAGCGCGGCACCACGCCGATGGCCTCGCCGAGCGTCGCCGGCGAGTGCTGGCCCGCGGTGAAGATGCCGTCGACGTCGGACACCTTGAGCCCGGCGTCGCGGACCGCGTTGGTGATCGCCTCGACGTGCAGGCTGAGCTGGCTCTTGCCGGGCAGCGTGCCGAGCTCGTCGCTCTCGTCCACGCCGACGATGCAGACCGAGTTGCTGAGCTCGCGCATCCGCGCCAGGGCGCTCATCGCGCGCCTCCAGCGGGCCGGAACATCGGCAGGCTGATCTCGTCGGTGAGCTTCTCGAAGCAGACCTCGAGGGGCATGTCGCAGCGGATCTGCTTCGGGTCGGGCGCGATGCCGACCAGGTTGCTCAGGATGCGCGGGCCCTCCTCGAGCTCGACCATCGCGAGCACCACCGGCGTCTTCACCTTGAACGCCTTGTTCAAGATCTGATGGGCGATCTCGAAGGAGAAGAGCCGGCCCCGGCCGGTGGCCTGCACCCA
>QHSM01000138.1 GCA_003221595.1 Candidatus Rokuibacteriota bacterium
GCCGTAGACGTACGTCCCGTCCTTGACGACGTACGATTCGATGCGCGTCGCCGCGTTGCCGAAGGCGCCGCTGGCCGTGTACGCCATGTTCTTGTACTTCTTGTCGGCGTAGGTGCTCCAGTGCGACGCGCGCTCGCGCGACACCAGCTTGGTGCGGATGCCGACCTGCTGCAGGTAGCCGGCGATCGGCTCCTGCACGTTTGCATACGAGATGTCGATGTAGTAGTCGCCGGCGTCGAAGCCGTTCGGGAAGCCGGCCTCGGCCAGCAGCTTCCTGGCCTGAGCGGGATCGAACTCGTACGCGGGCGGCTGCCAGTAGTAGTCGAAGGTGCTCGGGATGATGCTGTAGGTGAGCCGCGAGTGGCCGAGCGTGATCGCCTGGTTGAGGGCCTTGCGGTCGACCGCGAGGTTGGCGGCCAGGCGCACCCGGCGGTCGTGCCAGGGCGACTTCGGGTCCCACTGATCCAGCATGCTGACCCACTGTGGGGCCTGGATCACCGTCGGCTTCAGCGCGAGCCCGGGCGTTCGCTGAAGCTCCTCCGCCAGCGCGCCGCGGATCGAGTACACCACGTCCACCTCGTTGCGCTTCAACGCCGCGAGCCGGGTCGACTCGTCCGTGATGACCTTGAAGACGAGCCGCTTCACGCTCGGCGTCTTGCGCCAGTAGCCCTCGAACGCCTCCAGGACCAGCTCGACGCCCGGGTTGAACGAGACGAACTTGTAGGGCCCGGCCCCGACGGGCGCCTTCTTGAAGCCGTCGTCACCGACCTTCTCGACGTACTTCTTCGGCACGATCCATCCGGCGCCGCTGGCCGCGGTGTAGAAGGTCATGAAGTCGGGCCAGGGATTCTTCAGCCGGAACTTGACCTGCAAGGGGCTCGGCGTCTCGACGGCGGCGACGCGGTCGTGGATGGCCTTGGCGGAGGCGCCCTTGTAGCGCTCGAACGAGAACTTCACGTCCTCGGACGTGAGGGGGTCGCCGTTGTGGAACTTCACGCCCTTGCGAAGCGTGAACTCGTACACGCGGCCGTCGGGCGACACCAGCCACGATTCGGCCAGGCTCGGCGCCGTCGGGTTGCCGGGCATCGCCTTGGCGAGGGCGTCGTGCATCGCGTACATGACCATGAACGGCGTGATGATCCCGAGCGTCTCGGCCGGATCGAACCACGTCGGCGCGAGCGAGATGTGAACGCCCCACGTCATCTGGCCTTCCGGGGCCGCCGCGGCGGGCGCGGCGACGACGAGCAGCGCGAGGAGCGCGCACATTACCGATCGGAAATGGTGTATCGTCTCTCCCTCTTTGCCGTCAGGGTTAGAATCAAAAGCCAAGAAGCTCTGTGCTCAGGCGGTGCGACCGTCGGGATCAATATCCCGATCGGGTCATGAGAAGTCAACCCGCCGGGTGTGGCGGAAGGTCGCGTCACGGCATACAATACCGTCTTCTGGCGCAAGGACGGGCGGGAGACAACAAGTACTCACGGAGGAGCGCAACATGGCATTGCGGATCAACAGCGAAGCACCGAACTTCACGGCCGAGAGCACCCAGGGGAAGATCAACTTCCACGACTGGATCGGCAGCGGATGGGCCATTCTCTTCTCCCACCCGAAGGACTTCACTCCGGTCTGTACGACCGAGCTTGGCTATATGGCCGGCCTGAAGCCGGAGTTCGACAAGCGCAACTGCAAGATCATCGGGCTGAGCGTCGATCCGGTCGCCGATCACGAGCGCTGGTCCAAGGACATCCAGGACGCGGCGGGCCATGCCGTGACGTACCCGATGATCGGCGATCCCGAGCTGAAGGTGGCCATGGCGTACGACATGCTGCCGGAGGGCGCGGGCACCACGTCGCAGGGACGGACTCCAGCGGACAACGCGACGGTGCGGTCGGTATTCATCATCGGGCCGGACAAGAAGGTCAAGGCCATGCTGACGTACCCGATGTCGACCGGCCGCAACTTCGACGAGGTGCTGCGACTCCTCGATTCCTGCCAGCTGACTTCGAAGCACAAGGTGGCCACGCCGGTGAACTGGAAGCAGGGCCAGGACGTCATCATCGTCACCGCCGTCTCCGACGACGAGGCGAAGAAGACGTACCCCGCCGGCTTCAAGACGGTGAAGCCCTACCTGCGCTTCGTCGCCCAGCCGAAGTAACGTCGTCGCGTCGCGCCGGTGGCCCGCGCTGGGCCGCCGGCCGCGACGGCAGTCGCCCCCGAGCGGCTTCACCCGAGGTGCTAGAATCCGCGCGGTGGTGGGGAACACCTCACCCGAGGGGGGGCCGACGTGAACATCCGACCGAATCGCCTGAAAGAGAAGCTCGCCGCCGGCCAGGTGGCGACGATCCTGTCCGGCACCAACGAGCCTGATCTGATCGATCAGCTCGGCACGCTCGACGTCGACGGCATCTGGCTGGAAGGTGAGCACGGGGGCGTCGACTACGCCGATCTCGGCAACCTGACGCGCGCGTGCGATCTGTGGGGGAAGACGTCGGTCGTGCGGGTCATGGACAACGACTACGCCACGATCTACCGCACGCTCGACCGCGGCGCCCAGGGCATCGTCGTGCCGCACGTCAACACGCGCGCCGAGGCCGACGCGGTGGTCGCCGCCGGCAAGTTCGCGCCCCTCGGCAAGCGCGGCATGTACACGAGCCGCCAGGGCTTCGGCGTCGGCGACTATCTGAAAACCGCCAACGACCAGAGCCTGCTGATCGTCCTCATCGAGGACATCGTCGCGGTCCGCGCCCTCGACGAGATCCTCAAGGTGGACCACATCGACGTGTTCTTCGTGGCCCCGAACGACCTGGCGACCTCGATGGGCCACATCGGCAACATGGGCCATCCGGACGTCCAGAAGACGGTCGACGGGGCGCTGATCAAGATCGTCCAGTCGCGCCGGGTCGCCGGTACGCTCGTCAACTCCGGCAACGTCGAGCGCTACACGAAGATGGGCGTGCGCGTCGTGATGACCAGTTTCTTCCCCTGGATCCAGGCCGGCGCCAAGGATCTCATCGATCGCGCGGCGGCCGGCGCCCGGGGCTGACGCGCTCCACCGCGGGGAGACACCGGCCGATGCATCTCGCCGATCCGGCGCGGCTCCAGGCCAGCGCCATCCTGCCCGTGCTGGACGAGATCCGGACCCGCGGGTGAGGCTGGTCGATGCGCTGGGCGTCGGGGGCGGCGAGGTCGTCTCGCTGGTCGGCGGAGGCGGGAAGACCGCGGCCATGTTCCGGCTGGCGCGCGAGATCGTGGCGCGAGGCGAGCGAGCGCTCACGACCACGACCACGCATATTTTCGCCGCGCAGATCGCCCAGGCGCCCGCTCACGTCATCGCCGCCGACGCGACGCCGGAGAGCGTGGCCGCCGCGCTGGCGGCCCACGGGCACGTGCTCGTCGTCGGCGCCACCGATGCCGGCTCAGGCCGGGCGGGCGGCGTCTCCCTGGACCTCTTCGCGCGCCTGCGCGGCTGGTGCCCCGGCGTGTGCATCGTGAACGAGGCCGATGGCTCTCGCATGCGTCCCTTCAAGGCCCCGGCCGCGCACGAGCCGGTGATTCCGGTGGAGACGACCCTGGTCGTTCCCGTCGTGGGCGCCGACGTGTTCGGCAAACCCCTCGACGGGGAGCACGTCCACCGGCCGGAGCTCGTCAGCGCGTTGAGCGGCGCGCCGCTCGGGACGCCGATCACGCCCGAGATCGTGGCGAGCGTCCTGGCCCATCCCGAGGGCGGACGCAAAGGCGTACCGCGCAACGCTCGCGTGATCGTCGTGATCAACAAGGTCGAGAGTCTCCCGGACAAGAAGCCGGCACGCGAGACGGCCGAGCGCCTCCTGCGCGAGCTGGCGATCCAGGCGGTCGTGCTGGCGGCCGTGCGCGGGGACGACCCCGTGCTCGAGGTCTGCTCGCGGTGATGCACACACGCCTACGGAGGTTCTGATGGCGACAGTCGAGACAGCCCTCGGTCCGGTGGCCACGACCGAGCTCGGACCCACGCTGATGCACGAGCACGTCGTCACACGCTCGCCCGGCGTGCAGGAGAACTGGCCGCACCTCTGGGATCGCAACGGCATCCTGGCGATCGCCGAGCAGAAGATGGCCGATCTCTACAGCCGCGGCATTCGATCGCTCGTCGATTTGACCACTGTCGATCTGGGGCGCGACATCGACCTGATCCTCGGCGTGGCCCGCCGCGCGCGCGTTCACATCATCGTCGCCACCGGGGTCTGGTGGATGCCGCAGCGGTACTTCAGCGTGCACGGCGTGGACGCGGTGGCCGACCTGTTCATCCGCGACATCACGCAGGGCATCGGCACGAGCGGCGTCAAGGCCGCCATCATCAAGTGCGCCACCGACACCGCCGGCGTGACCCCGGTGATCGACAACGTCAGCAGGCGATCTTCGCGCAGGAGGGCGTGGACCTGAGCCGGGTCATCATCGGCCACAGCGGCGACAGCGAGGACCTCGGCTACCTGCGCGGGCTGATGGAGCGCGGGAGCACGATCGGGATGGACCGCTTCGGCCTGGAGAATTTCCTGTCCACGGCGAAGCGGGTCGAGGTGCTCGCCCGGCTCTGCGCCGAGGGCTACGCCGCCAAGATGGTGCTCTCGCACGACGCCAACTGCTGGACCGACATGCTCTCGGAGGAGGCCAAGAAGCGGACGCGGCCGCAATGGCACTACACGCACATCTCCGACGACATCCTGCCGGCGCTCCGCAAGGCGGGCGTCAAGGAAGATCAGATCGAGCAGATGCTCGTGCGCAACCCTCGAGCGATCTTCGAGGCGCGAAAGAGCTGACGATGGCCGACCTTTCGATCTCGCTGACCTGCGCCGACTACGCTCGCGTCATGCCGCTGGCGACCGGGGAGGTGAAGCCCGAGGGTATCGCGCTCACGATGATCCTGGGCAGCCGGGGCTCGTGGCCGGCGCGCGCCGAGATGCTCCGCCGGGCCGTTCAGGATCCGGCCGTGCACGGCGGCGAGTGGTCGATGGCGCAGTATCTCTACCGTATCGACAAGGGCGACCGCCGCTACGTCGGTCTGCCGGTGTTCCCGCTGCGCAACTTCACGGCGCGCGATCTGTACGTGCGCCGGGGCGGCCCGATCCAGAAGGCGGCGAACCTGACGGGCAAGCGCATCGGCATGTACAGCTACACCGCGAGCGGGTCCATCTGGTATCGCCACTTCCTGCGCTTCGTGGGCATCGACCCGGCGACGATCCAGTGGTGGATCGGCGACATCGACACGCCGTGGTCGGCGCCGACGAGCCAGACGCTGCCCGCCGGCGTGAACGCGGCGGCTCCCGGCCGCTCACTGGCCGACATGCTGGTCGCCGGCGAGCTCGAGGCCATCTACAGCCCGCCGCGCCCCGCGGCCTATCATCCGAAGGCCGGCCCGATCGTCCGCCTGTTCCCGGAGTTCCGGTACATCGAGCAGGAATACTTTCTGAAGACCGGCGCCTTTCCGCCCCAGCACCTGATCGTCCTGCGGCGCGAGACCTGGGAGGCGAACCGCTGGATCGCGCGGAGCCTCACCGAGGCGTTCAGCGCCGCCAACGATTGCTTCACGGCCGCGCAGAAGGGATTTCCCTACGCCACGCCGTGGCTCGAGGCCGAGCTGGAGGAGACGACGGCCGTGATGGGCGAGGACTTCCACCCCTACGGGCTGGCGCGCAACCGGGCGCAGATCGACGCGTTCACCGCCGAGGCCTTTCGCCTCGGGCTGACGAGCCGGCGGGTGACCACCGACGACTACTTCGCCGACTATCTCCTCGGCGACTGACGACCTGCCGCGGGCTACACCAGCTTGACGTTCTTCAGCGGCAGGCTGCGCACCGGCTTGCCGGTCGCGGCGAGCACGGCGTTGAGGACCGCCGGCGTCACCACGGAAATCGTCGGCTCGCCGACGCCGCCCCAGAAGTCGTGGGTCGGGACGATCACCGTCTCGACCTTCGGCATCTCGGCCAGCCGCAAGAGCTGGTAGCGGTCGAAGTTCAGCTCCGCCATGCGCCCGTTCTGCACCGTGCACTCGCCGTAGAACGCCGCGCTCAGGCCGTAGGCCACCGAGCCCTCGACCTGCGCGGCGATCTGGTCGGGATTGACCGCGTGGCCGCAATCGAGCGCCAGCACCATGCGGTGCACCTTGACCTTGCCTTCGCCGCTCACCGAGACCTCGGCGACGGCGGCCGAGTAGCTGCCGTACCCCATGAACTGCGCGATGCCGCGATGCACGCCGGCGGGTAGGGGCTTGCCCCAGTCGCCCTTCGCCGCCGCGGCGTCCAGCACGGCGAGATGCTTCGGGTGCTTGCTCATGAGGGCCCGGCGGAACGCCAGCGAGTCGGCGCCGGCCGCGCGGGCGACTTCTTCCAGGAAGCATTCCATGTAGACGGCGTTCTGGTTCGTGTTGACGCCGCGCCACGGCCCGACCGGCACGTGCGTGTTGCGCATCGCGTACTCGATCAACAGATTGGGAACGGTGTAGCCGAGCTGCGCGTCCCCGGGCTTGTCGGTGTAGCCCTGGAGCTGTCGGGCATCCTCGCCGTTCGCGACCATCGCCGGGTTCACGAAGGCGTTGATGGATTGACCGGAGATGCGCACGTGCAGTCCGACGAGCGCGCCCTTGTCGTCGAGGCCCGCCGCCAGCTTGCACTGGGAGATCGGCCGGTAGAAGTCGTGCCCCATGTCCTCCTCGCGGGACCAGACCATCTTCACGGGGACATCGGGGAAGTGCTTGGCGATGTTGACCGCCTGGCGGACGTAATCCTGGTTACCGCCACGCCGGCCGAAGCCGCCGCCGAGGTCGTGCCGGTAGACCTCGCACTTGGCCAGCGGGATCCCGGACTGCTCGGACAGGGCGGCCAGCGACGCCTCCGAGTTCTGCGTCGGCACCCAGCACTCGGCGCGATCGGCCGAGAGCTTCACCGTGCAGTTCATCGGCTCCATCGTCGCGTGGGCGAGAAACGGCGTGCTGTACACCGCTTCGATCTTCTTCGCCGCGCCCTGGATCGCACCGATGGCGTCGCCGTCCTTGCGAAAGGCATACGCGTCCTTCGCCGCCAGCCCGGCCTCGAGGTGGCCGGCGATCGTCGCGCTCGACTGAGCGGCGTCCGGTCCCTCGTTCCAGACGATCGGCAGCGCCTCGAGCGCGGACTTGGCCCGCCACCACGTATCGGCGACCACCGCGACGGTCGAATCGTTGACCTTCACGACGCCGCGGACGCCGGGCCGGCCCGCGATCTTGGCCTCGTCGTAGCTGGTGAGCTTGCCGCCGAACACGGGCGACGCCTTGATGGCCGCGTGCAACATGCCCGGCAGCTTGAGGTCGATCGCGTACACCTTGCTGCCGTCGAGCTTGTCGGCTGTGTCCAGCCGCTTCATCGGCTTGCCGGCGATCTTCCAGTCCTTCGGGTCCTTGAGGGCGATGCTCTTGGGGTCCGGCGGCGTCAGCCGGGAGGCGGCTTCGGCGACCTTGCCGTAGGTCGTCTTGCGCCCGGAGCCGGCGTGCGTGATGACGCCGCCGGCGACGCCGACCTCCGCGACCGGCACCTTCCATTCCTCGGCCGCCGCCTGCAGCAGCATGATGCGCGCGGCGGCGCCGCCGCGCCGGACATAGTCTTGCGAGGTGCGGATGCCCCGGCTGCCGCCGGTCGACATCTCACCCCAGACGCGCTTGCGCGCGAGGTTCTGCCCGGGCGTGATCGACTCGGTCGAGACTTTGCTCCAGTCGCACTCGAGCTCCTCGGCGACGAGCTGGGCCAGACCGGTCAGTGTTCCCTGGCCCATTTCCGAGCGCGCGATGCGAATCACGCAGGTGTCATCCGGCTTGACCACGACCCACGCGCCGACTTCGGCGCCGGTGGAGCCCTGTGCCTGCGCCGATCCAGATCCGAACGGAACGCGGACGCCGAGGGCCAGACCCCCGGCCGCGGCAGTCGTGCCGACGATGAACGACCGACGCGAGAGACTCGGACCAGCCGCACTGGTCTTGGTGTCTTTCATGTCACGCCTGCTTTCCAGCGGCCTGGTGCACCGCCGCGCGGATGCGCTGATAGGTCCCGCACCGGCAGATGTTGGTCATGGCATCGTCGATGTCCCGGTCGGTCGGTCGCGGCTTCCTCGCCAGGAGCGCCGCCGCCGCCATGATCTGCCCGGACTGGCAGTAGCCGCACTGCGGCACATCGAGCGCCGCCCAGGCCTTCTGCACGGGGTGCGAGCGATTGGCCGACAGGCCTTCGATCGTGACGATCTTGTCCGTGGCCTTGACGCTTCCGACCGGCAGGATGCAGGAGCGCACGACCTGGCCGTTGAGGTGCACCGAGCAGGCGCCGCATTGCGCGACCCCGCAGCCGTACTTGGTGCCCGTCAGCCCGACCTGCTCGCGGATGACCCAGAGGAGCGGAGTGTCGGCTTCCACCTGTACGTCACGGACCTGGCCGTTGATGTTGAGCTTTGCCATGGGGCCCTCCCGGCGCGATCGTAGCAGATTCGGGTCTCGTCCCAGAGGTCTTGACATGACCGCCCCAGGCCAAGATGCTGGCGCGCATGAGCGACTGGAGCAAGGTGACCCGGCCGATTCCCGTTCCGAACGAGCTGTCGCGGCCCTTCTGGGACGCGGCCAGGCAGAAGGTGCTCGCGCTGCAGCGCTGCCAGGCGTGCAAGCACTTCCAGCACCCGCCCTACGCGACCTGCGTGCGCTGCATGGGCATCGATCTCAAGTTCGAGCCCGTCAGCGGCAAGGGCGCCATCTACGCGTACACGATCATGTACCACGCCGGCGACAAGCGATTCGCCGCGGCGATCCCCTACGCGAGCATCATCGTGGAGCTCGACGACGCGCCCGGGGCCCTGCTGGCCGGCAATCTGCTGGAGGCGCCCTACACGGAGGCGAAGGTCGGGCGGCGGGTGGAAGTCATCTTCGAGCCGCTCAACGACGACATCACGCTGCCGCAGTTCCGTCTCGCGCGCGGCGCGTAACCCCGGAGGAGCGATCGGCATGTGGGAGCACCGGTGCAAGGTCGCGGTCAGCGGCGTCGGATTCTCGAAGGTCACGCGCTCGGCGGAGATTCCGCTGGCCACCCACGCGCTCGAGGCGGTGAAGGGCGCCGTGGCGGATTCCGGGCTGTCGATCTCGGACATCGACGGGCTGGCGACGTACCCGGAGCTGCCGGCGACCGGTCACGCCATGGTGGACGGCATCACGATCGTCTCCGTGAACTGCATGATGGCGATGCTCAAGCTCCCGAACCTCGCCTGGCACGTCCAGGTGGAGACGGTCAACATCGGCGGCGCGGTCCAGCAGGCGGCGAACGCGCTGCTCGCCGGCGTGTGCAAGTACGCCGTGGTGTGGCGGGCGATGCACAATCCGAAGGGGACCTACCAGAACCTGCCGGGCACGCACGCCGCGGGCGCGACGCAGTTCACGGCGCCCTACGGCTTCGGCGGCCCCGGTCAGGGCATGGCGGTGGCGTACACGCGCTGGCTCGAGCGGCACAACCAGAGCCGCGAGAAGATGGCCACGCTCGCCATCACCCAGCGCCGCCACACGCAGATGAACCCGCACGCCTACTTCTACGGCCAGCCGCTCACGCGCGAGGACTATCTGGGCTCGCGGATGGTCGCCTATCCGTTCTGTCTCTACGACTGCGATATTCCCGTGCAGGGCGCGGTGGCGATCGTGCTCACCACCGCCGACCGCGCGCGCGATCTCAAGCCGCGCCCCGCCTACATCGCGGGCTACGGTCAGCGGCTCGCGTTCGAGGTGGCCGGGCGCATCGGGAGTCTGTCGAGCTACATGGAGGGCGGGCGCAGCTCCTCGAGCCTCACCTGGGAGCGCTCGGGCTTCTCACCGAAGGACGTCGACGTCGCGCAGATCTACGACGGCTTCTCCGCGTCGGTCATCTACGGCCTCGAGTCCTACGGCTTCTGCAAGGAGGGCGAGGCGCTGGACTTCATCCAGGACGGCCGCATGGAGCTGGACGGCGAGCTGCCGCTGAACACCTTCGGCGGGAGCCTGGGCACCGGGCGCATCCACGGCCTCTGGCACATCATCGAGGGCGCGCTGCAGGCGTCGGGCCGCGCCGGCGAGCGCCAGGTGAAGGACGTCGACGTCTCGTTCGTCGGCGCCAGCGCGCCCATCGTACAGGGCACCACGTTCATCTTCGTCCGCGAGCCCTACTGAGGGCTGCCCGGTCTCGGGCGGGCCGCGATGCGTCTCATCGGCGCCGGTCTCTTCGTCTTCGCCGGCATGCTCCTGATGGTCGTGCTCCTCGGCAGTCAGAAGGCTCCGTCGTGGCTTGTCGGGTTCGGAATCGCCATCGTCATGGTCGCCTTGATGGTCCTCGCCTTGTGGCTGTTCAACCCGAAGTGGTCCGACCCGTTCGGCAGGAGAACCGCCGAAGAGCACAGGCGAGTGCTCGAGGAGCTGGGACTGCTGGAGTCGACGACGTTCCACGCGACCCGAGCCTCCATTTCTTTCTGGAGGCGACGGATGGCCGCGTCCTGTTCTTGACCGGGCAGGCAGTACCTCTACGACTACGAGCCGAACCCGGACACCGGGACGGCCCGAAGGCTGTTTCCGTGCACGGACTTCACGGTGCGGCGCGGGAAGAAGGTCTGGCAACGGAATCGCGTTCCCGAAGACGGTCGGGTGATCACCGACACCACCTATGACCAGCTGAATCGGCAGCTCTCGGGTAGGGGTGGCAGCGCCCCCGTCTAGATCACGCCCTCGTCCGCCAGCGCCTTGATCTCCTGCGACGACATCCCGAGGAGCTCGCCGTACACGTACGCGTTGTCCTCGCCGTAGCACGGCGCGCCGCGATCGAGGCGGCCGCCGATGTACGCGGGGCTCTCGCTCATCTTGATCGGCACCTCGGCGAGGGGCCAGCGGCCGATCTTCGTGCCGGTCACCTCGGTCAGCCACTTGAGGGCGGCCAGCTGCGGGTCGTGATCGCAGCGGTCCTCCGCGGTCTGGCACACGCCGGACGGCACGCCGGCGCGCTGCAGGGCGAGCATCGCCTGAGAGGCGTCCTGCGATTCCGTCCAGCCGGCGACGAGCGTATCGAGCGCATCCTGGTTCGTGAGCCGCGCGGCGAGATCCGCGAACCGCGCATCGTTCGCCCACTCCAGATGTCCAGCGACCTGGGCCAGCGCGCGCCATTCCGCCTCGGTGAAGCAGGCGATGGCGAGCCAGCGATCTTCCCCGGCGCAGGGATAGGCGCTGTGAGGCGCCGCCTTCTTGTAGGGAGACCGGTTGCCGTAGCGTGACCAGATGCGCCCGTTGGCCGACCAGTCGAGGATGGCCGTGCCGCTGATCATCAGGCCGACCTCCGACTGCGAGGCATCGACCCACTGGCCCTCACCGGTACGCTCGCGATGGAGGAGCGCGGTGAGCATGGCGAGCGCGAAGCTGTAGGCCCCCATCCAGTCGAGATACGAATAGCCCCAGCCGGCCGGCATCGCCGGCTCGGGGAGCCCCGACATCTCCGACAGGCCCGAGAACGAATTCGCGATCGGGCCCACCGTGCGGAAGCGGCCGTACGTACCCTGGGCACCCATGCCCGACTGCTGGACGTAGATGATGTCGGGCTTGATGGCGCGCAGCGCATCGTAGCCGAGCCCCCAGCTGTCGAGGACGCCCGGCGAGAAGCCTTCCGCGACGATGTCGGACATGGCCACCAGGCGCCGCGCGATCTCCAGGCCTTTCGGATGTCTGACGTTCAGTGAGATCCCGCGCTTGCCCGGATTCTTGTTGTTGAACTGTCCGCCCATGTCCGGATCGGTCACGCCGCGCAGCGGTCCCGTCGCCGCATCGCGGGCGGCGCGGCCTCCGACCGGCGCCATCGCGGCCATGCGCGTGTCCGGGTGGCTCTTCAGCTCCACCTTGATGCTCTCGGCGCCGAAGGCGGCGAGGAACCTGGTGCCACCGGCCGAAGCCAGAAACCACGTGAAGTCCAGGATGCGGATCTTGCCGAGCGGGAACGGCTTGCCGTGGGGCGACAGTCCCTCGTTCACGGGCGGCCGCGCTTCCGCGGAGATCACGGGAATATCTCGCTCGCGCGGCCGGACGACCGTCTTCGCATCCTCGTTCAGGAGCGGCGCGCGGCGGCCGACGTACCATGACGTGCGCGTCGCCAGCCACTTGCTGGTGGCGTAGCGGAACGACCGGCCGAGCTCCGGGTGCTCGACGTCCGCGCAGCTCTGGCGCGCGAGCCAGTGCGGATCCATCGCGTTCTCGTGCGGCTTGCGCAGGGGCGCCCAGAGCATGCCGGCCTCCTGGGCTTCGCGCCACGGGATGTTCTCGTAGGTGAACGCGCGCACGAACCGCTGCACGGCCTCCATGGCGTGATCCCGCTTCTGCGTGCTCGGGCCCGTGCCCGGAACGAACCGTCCGCTCGTCGGCACGGTGGCCTTGTCGGGATCGAGACCGGCCTCCATGCCGTACTTCTCCATCAAGCCGGCGAGCTGCGCGGTGTCGCCCGGGCGCGTCCCGAGATTCGCCATGACCCAGCGCCCGTCCTTCGTGTGCACGATGGACGGATGCGGCGTGACGCCCTCGCGCGCGTGGCGGCAGGTCTGGCGCTGCACCAGCGAGCGGCGCATCACCCAGGTCATCAGGTCGACCTCGGTGGATTTCGCGACGGCTTCGTGGACCGCGCACGACAGGTACTGGCCCTTCCCCGTGCGCCAGCGGTAGAGCAGCGCGGCGATGATCGCCACCGAGAGCTGCTCGCCGGCCACGTGGAAGGCGTGCCACATCTGCGGCGCGATCGGCGGCAGATCGTACGCGCCGCCGGGCGCGGGATCGTAGCCGCAGTTCATCATGACGCCGCCGAGCGCCAGGTGCACCAGGTCCGAGCCCTTGAAGCCGGCCCACGGGCCGTCGTCACCGAAGGGCGACGTCCGCGCGACGATCAGGGCGGGAAACTCTTTCATCAGCGCGTCGGCGCCGAGCCCCAGCGCCTGTAGCTCGCCGCCGGGCGTCGATTCCAGCAGGATGTCCGCCGTGGCGACGAGTGCCCGGAAGCGCTCGCGGTCGTCGCGCTGGCGCAGATCGAGCACGATCGAGCGCTTGCCGCGGTTGTACTGCCAGAAGAACAGCGAGCGCTCCGGGTCCTCGCGATCCTGATAGAAGGGGCCGATGCGACGCGTGGAGCTGCCGCCGGGGGGCTCCACCTTGATGACGTCGGCGCCCAGGCCCGCCAGCGTCAGCCCGCAGTACTCCGCCTGCTCGTCGGCCAGCTCGATCACGCGAATGCCGGTGAGCGCGCCCCGGGTCGGTCCGTCGGCGGCCATCACCGGCCCTCGAGCGCGACCTGCTCGGCGTACGCGGCCCGGTAGCCGTCGTAGGAGCGGTCGTAGGCGGCGCGAGCGGCGTCGTCGAGATCGGCCAGGGGAGGAGGCTCGAGCGCGAAGTGGCCGAACGTGTCGACGCCGCGGACGAGCATGGCCGGCGTCTTGTGCTTGACGCCCAGGTGCTGCACGCGCGTCGGCATGTAGCTGACGGCCAGGCCGATACGACGGCCGGCCGAGCGATTCGGCTGAGAGCGGTGCAGACAGAGCGTGTGGTGCAGCGAGAACTCACCGGCGCGCAGGGGAGCGTGCACCGCCGGGGCGTCGTCCACGTCGATGGTGACGGCCTGACCGGCCCGGTTCACGCTGGCGGCGACGACACCCGCGCGGTGCGGAAGCTGCCCGCGACGATAGCTGCCCGGCAGGAACTCCATGCAGCCGTTCTCGGCCGTCGCGTCGGTGAGCGCGAGCCACGCCGTCACGTGCTCGTAGGGTCTGAGCCCGAAATACGTCGCGTCCTGATGCCAGGCGGCGATGGCCGGACTCTCGGGCTCCTTGATGAACCACGTCGAGGTGTAGACGAGAATGTCCGGGCCGATGAGGTCCTCGACCGCGCCCAGGATCGCGGGGTGTCCGCCAGCTTGTCCCGGTAATGGGCCGCTTGCTCGCGCGTGAGCGCCGGGACGGGCGACACGAAGCCGTCCCGCGCGTAGCCTTCCACCTGCGCCGACGATAGCGTCATGGGCCTCTCTCCTCCGGACGGCTGCCCGATTATGCGGCTCTCACGCGAGCATGGCCAGAGCCTGCTCGAGGCTGCGGACGCGCGCGTACATCTTCATCGACGTGTCGAGACTGTAGGCGTGGGCCTTCGCGTCACCGCCCCAGCAGCACTCGCGAACGACGACCGTGTCGAGGTCCATGCTGAACGCCTCGCGCACGCTGGTCTCGACGCCGCGATTGGTGGCGCCGCCGCCGATCACCAGCGCCGTGCGGCGCAGCGTGCGCAGGAGCTCGGCCACGCCGGTGCCGTAGAACGCGCTGGGACGACGCTTGAGGTACACGTAGTCCTCGGGCCGCGGCGCGATCTCGTCCGGGAACCCCGCGTCCGGCGTGCCTTCGACGCAGTTGGTGAGCGACGGCACCCCCGTCTGCACGCTCAGGTCGGTGGGCAGGAGCACGACGTCGGCGCCGTCCGCCCGGCTGACCGGGGTCGTGTAGATGACGGGCATGCCGCGCTTGCGGCACGCTCCGATCAGCGTCGCCCACGCGTCGAGGACCGGCCGCATCGCGGCGCGCCGCCCCGGATCGGCGGGGGTCAGGGCTCGGCGGCACGCGTCGTAGACGATCAGGGCGGCGCGGGCGGTGTCGATGCGGTCGGGCGTAGCTCGCGTGTTCATGGCATGATTCTAGCCGCGAGGTGATCCCATGGCAGAGACGAAGTCAACGCGCGCGCACCTCATCGCCGGCGGGTTTCCACCCGGATCGCTCGCCGGGCACGACCACGATTACGCCCGCCTGAAACTGCTCGGGCTCCTCGCCGAGCAGGGGGTGGCGGCCTCGGCCGCCAACGACCTCGCCGACGTCGAGAAATGGCTGCCGTCGAGCCGGCTGCTCATCACGTACGTGGCCGGGCCGTATCCCGATGCCGCCCAGTGCCGGGCCATTCAGCGCTGGCTGGAGGCGGGCGGCCGCTGGCTCGGCCTGCACGGCACCAGCGGCGGCCGCGCCGAGCGGGTCGAGGGAGCGCGGCAACGCCGCACGGTGAAGACCGAGCATCATGCGCTCCTCGGCAGCTACTTCCTGACGCATCCGCCCATCTGCAAGATCCGCGTCGACGTGAAGGGCGGCGAGTCGCCGC
>QHSM01000139.1 GCA_003221595.1 Candidatus Rokuibacteriota bacterium
CGACCGCGCCCTCGCGTTCGTCGCATGCCGCGCCGCCGTGAAGGCCAACACGCCTCTGGCGCGCGAGGAGCTGGAGCGGCTGGTCGTCGAGCTGTCCGCCACGGAGACCCCGTACTTCTGTCCCCACGGCCGGCCCATCGTCAGCCGTGTCTCCCTCCACGACATCCGCCGCGAGCTCAAAAGAAACTGGTGAACACAGACCGCAAACGCGGCAGCTCGGGCGCCGGTCCGGGGGCTGACTGGGGTCGAAGGGACCCGTTCCCTCCGCGTGGCGGCGGGCGACGTCGCGCCGGGATGGAGCCCAGTCGCACAGGAGAAGCGAACGCGTGCCGCGTGGTCGTCTCGACCCCAGTCAGCCCCCGGACCGGCGCCCGAGCTGCCGGGATTTCGGGCTGATACACTGGGACGGATGAGCGAGGACCTGAAGGTCCCCGTGGCCGTGATCGCGGGGCCCACCGGTGTCGGCAAGACCGCGGTCGCGGTCGCGCTGGCCCGCCTAGTTCCGATCGAGGTGATCAGCGCCGACTCGCGGCAGGTCTATCGCGGCATGGACGCCGCGACGGGCAAGCCGTCGCTCGAGGCGCGGCGTGCCGTCGCCCACCACCTCATCGACGCCGTGGACCCCGACGACCGGTACCAGGCCGCGCGCTTTCGCCGCGACGCCGAGGACGCCATCGAGGCGATCCGGGCCCGTGGACGCCTGCCCGTCGTCGTCGGCGGCACGGGGCTCTACATCCGGGCGCTCCTGCGCGGGCTCGATCCCGCGCCGCCGGCCGATCCCGAATTCCGGCTGGAGCTCGCAGCGCTGGCCGCCCGCGAGGGCCGGCCGGCGCTCCACGCGCGCCTGAACGCAGAGGCTCCGGCCGTGGCGCGGCGGCTCCACCCGAACGATCACGTGCGGGTCGTGCGCGCCCTCGAGGTGGCCCGCGCGGGCGGGAGCGTGTCGGCGCAGACGCGCTGGCGGGAACCCGGCGAGCGCTATCGGGTGACGTACTTCGGCCTCACCATGGACCGCCAGGCTCTGGCCCGTCGGCTCGAGTCGCGCGCGTCCGCGTTCGTCGCCGCCGGACTTGCCGCGGAAGTCGAGCGCCTGCTCGCACGGGGCTACGACGCCTCGCTGCCGTCCATGCAATCGATCGGCTATCGCGAGTTCGCGCAGGTCGCGCACGGCGCCCTCTCGGTGCCCGAGGCCCTGCGCCTCATGCAGCGCGACACCGTGCGGTACGCCAAGCGTCAGTGGACGTGGTTCGCGCGCGAGCCGGAGATCGCCTGGATCGACGTCGAGAAGCTCGGGGGAGCCGAGCGCGTGGCCGACGAGATCGCTCCCCAGCTGGAACGGAGCCTGGCCGGCCGGTGAGGCGCACGGGAAACGGAACCCGCAACGGCCAGGAGCGCGCTGTCATCGGCGCGCTGCGGCGGCCCTCGCAGCGCCGCTCCGAGGTCGACGAGTCGCTCGAGGAGCTGGCGGGGCTGGTGGTGGCGGCCGGGGGCACCGTCGTCGGCCGCGTCACGCAGGAGCGGCCGGCGCCGACGCCGGCCCTCTACTTCGGGCGCGGCAAGGTCGAGGAGATCGGCGCCGCCGCCCGCGCAGCATCTGCCGACCTTTTCGTCTCCGACGATCAGCTTTCGCCGATCCAGGAGCGCAACATCTCCGAGGCGCTCGGCATCAAGGTCATCGACCGGACCGCGCTGATCCTCGACATCTTCGCCCAGCGCGCGCGCACGGCCGAGGGCAAGCTGCAGGTCGAGCTCGCGCAGCTCACGTATCTGCTGCCGCGACTGATCGGGCAGTGGACCCACCTCGAGCGTCTGGGCGGCGGCATCGGCACGCGGGGCCCCGGCGAGACGCAGCTCGAATCGGACCGTCGGGTGATCCGGCGCAAGGTCATGCAGATTCGCCGGCAGCTCGAGGGCGTGCAGGTGCATCGCCGCCTGCAGCGCCAAGGACGCCGCAAGTCGGGTGTCCCGGTGGTCGCGCTCGTCGGATACACGAACGCGGGGAAGACGACGCTCCTCAATCGGCTCGCCGGCGCCCAGCTGACCGCGGCGGACCGGCTGTTCGTGACGCTCGATCCCGCGGCGCGCCTGGTCCATCCGGTCGGCGGCCGGCCGTTCATCATGACCGATACAGTCGGGTTCATTCGCAAGCTTCCCCACGAGCTGGTGGCCGCATTTCGCGCGACGCTCGAGGAGCTGGCCGACGCCGACGTGCTGCTGCACGTCGTGGACACGAGCCATCCGGCGATGGACGAGCACATGCGGGCGGTCGCCGATCTCCTGCGCGAGCTCGGGGTCGCCGATCGTCCGACGGTGCTGGCGCTGAACAAGGTCGATCGGCTCGATACCGACCCGGCGCCGCTCGTGGCCCGGCGCGACGGCGTCGCCATCTCGGCCGCCGCGGGCACCGGCCTGGACGCGCTCCAGGCCGCGATCGAGCGCGCCCTGCCGCCGGTCGGCAACGTGACGCTCCGGATTCCACACGCCGACGGCACCGCGGTGGGGCTCTGCTACGAGCGCGGCCGCGTGCTCGCGCGCCGCGACGGCCCCGGCTACGTCGAGCTCGACGCCGATCTGCCGATCGGGCTACTCCGGAGCCTGGCGCGCTACCGCGTCGCCGAGTCCCCGTCCGTCCTCGGGATGGTAGACTGAGCGCCCCCATGGGACTCGCCAACTGGTTGACGATCATCCGGATATTGCTGATCCCCGTGTTCGTGACGCTGCTCGTCTACCGGCGCCCCGGACCGGCGCTACTCGTCTTCGGCGCCGCCGCGTTCACCGATCTGCTGGACGGCTGGGCGGCGCGCCACTGGAAGGACGAGAGCACGCTCGGCGCGTTCCTCGACCCGATGGCGGACAAGCTCCTGCTCACGGCGTCGTTCATCACGCTGACGTACCTCAAGGCGCTGCCGTTCTGGATCGCCGCCGTCGTCATCAGCCGCGACGTCATCCTGGTGACCGGAACGCTCCTCATCTACATGCTCGGCGGTCGCATCCATCCGCATCCGACGTGGGCGGGGAAGGCGGCGACGTTCTTCCAGGTCCTCACGGTGCTCACCGGCTTGCTGGCGCGCTTCTTCCAGGTCCAGCTCGCCCCACGGCCGATGCTCTGGCTCGCGGCCGGTTTCACGATCATCTCGGGGCTTCAGTACATCGTCCAGGGTATGCGCTTCCTCAACTCCTCTCCCGGCGTGGAGCGGGAGGACTCTCCTGAAGACGCTCTCTATCGCTGAGCCGAGCGGCGTGACCGTGGCCGCCGTGCGGCCGAGATCGCCGGCGGCCGCGGCGGGGCTCGCCCGGGGCGACCGGATCGTGGCGGTGAACGGGCACCGGCTCCGGGACGTGATCGACTTTCACTTTCACGCCGGGGACGAGCGACTCGAGCTGGCCGTCGAGCGCGACGGCGTCGCCGTCTCGCGGTGGCTCGATCGCCGCGGAGCCGATCTCGGGCTCGAGCTGGCGGCGCCCCGACCCGGCGACATCGCGACGTGCGCCAACAAGTGCGTCTTCTGCTTCATCCACCAGCTGCCCCGGGGAATGCGCAAGAGCCTCTACGTGAAGGACGACGACTATCGCCTGTCGTTCCTGCACGGAAACTACATCACGCTCAGCGACCTGGACGAAGCCGCGTTCGAGCGGATCCTCGAGCAGCGCCTCTCGCCGCTCTACGTCTCCGTTCACGCCACCGATCCCGAGCTGCGGCACGCGCTGCTCGGCCGGCCGCGCCACTCGGTCGAGATCCTGCCGCGGCTCGAGCGCCTCGCCAAGGCGGGGATCCGCGTGCACGCGCAGATCGTCCTCTGCCCCGGCCTCAACGACGGGCCGCACCTGGAGCGGACGCTGTTCGAGCTGGCGCCGCTCCATCCCGGTGTCGCGACGACCGCGATCGTCCCGGTGGGCCTCACGCGCCATCGCGAGCGGCTGCCGACGCTCCGGAGCCTGACGCCGGTGGAAGCGCGCGCGCTGATCGCGACGATCGAGGGGTGGCAAGCACGGTGGCTCGCGGAGCTCGGCAGCCGCTTCGTGTTCCTCGGCGACGAGATCTATCTGCTGGCCGGTCTGCCGTTGCCGCCGGCCGCGGCGTACGAGGGCTTTCCAATCGCCGAGGATGGGATCGGCCTGGTGCGCCGGTTCGAGGACGGCTTCGCGCGCACGATGGCCCGGGCGCGGAAGCCCATTCCGAGCCGAGCGGTGACCCTGGTGAGCGGGGAGATGTTCGCCCCGCGGCTGGTCTCGCTGCTCGGCCGCGCGGGAATCGACACGGCGACGGTCCGCGTCGCCGCCGTACCCAACGACTTCTTCGGCCGGGCGATCGGCGTGGCGGGGCTCCTGACCGGTCGCGACATCCAGCGCTGCCTCACCGCGCGGCCGGACCTCGGCCGGGCGGTGCTGGTACCCTCGGTGGCCCTGCGCGACGTCGACGGCGTGTTCCTCGACGACCAGACTCCCGCGGACCTCGCGCGTGATCTCGGCGTGCCGGTGCGGGTCGTGGCGCCGACGCCGAGCGCGCTGCTCAAGGCGCTGCGCGACGCCTGAGCCGATGGCCGCTCGAAGTCGAGCATGATCCGTCCGATCATCGCGATCGTGGGACGTCCCAACGTCGGCAAGTCGACGCTCTTCAACCGTCTTGTCGGCTGGCGCCGGGCGCTCGTGCGTGACACGCCGGGCGTGACGCGCGACCGGCTCTACGGGCGCGTCAGCTTCGAGCGCTGGCAAGCGACGGTGATCGACACGGGCGGCTTCGATCCGTCGTCCCAGGAGCCCCTGATCGAGGGCGTCCGCCGCCAGGTGCTCACCGCCGTGGACGAGGCGGACCTGGTCCTGTTCGTCGTCGATGCGCGTGACGGTGCGACGGCGCTCGACCTCGAGATCGCCGGCATCCTCCGGCGCGCGGACCGGGTCGTGGTGCTGGCGGCGAACAAGGTCGACGCCGGCGCGCAGGAGTCCGCGCTGCCGGAGCTGTACCGGCTGGGCTGCGGCGATCCGGTTCCGATCTCGGCCGAGCATGGACGCGGCGTTGCCGAGCTCGTGGAGGTGTTGCGCGGCCGCGCGCCGGCGCCGGCCGCTTCGGCCTCGACGTCGGCCGCACCCGTCCACGTCGCCGTCGTGGGACGACCGAACGTCGGCAAGTCGTCCCTGGTGAACGCGATGATCGGGGCCGAGCGCGTGCTCGTCCACGAGGCGCCCGGAACGACGCGCGACGCGGTCGACACGACGCTCGTCTACGAGGGGCGTACCTACGTGCTCGTCGACACGGCAGGCATCCGGCGCAAGGGGCGCGTGCAGGAGACCCTCGAGAAGCTCGCCGTCGTGATGGCGCTCAAGAGTCTCGAGCGGTGCGAGGTGGCGCTGGTGGTGGTCGACGCCACGGAGGGCGTGGCGGCCCAGGACGCGCACATCGCCGGCTATGCCAACGAGGCCGGCCGGGCCGCCGTCGTCGTCGTCAACAAGTGGGACCTGGTGCCCCACGGGATGGTCCGGAAGGCCGAGGTCGTCGAGCAGATCAGCGAGCGGCTGCCCTTTCTCGACTACGCGCCCGTGTGCTTCACGTCGGCCACGCGGCCCGAGGGAATTCCCGAGCTCTTCGACACGATCGACCAGGTGGCCGCGGAGGCCAAGCGGCGGATTCCCGGCGACGCGGTGACGCAGGCCCTGCGCGCCGCGATCGCCCGGCGCCCGGTGTCGCTGCGGGGCGACGCGCTGACCATCCAGTCCGCCTCACAGGTGGCCATCCAGCCTCCGACCTTCGCGCTGCGCGTGAATCGGCCCGACGAGATCCATTTCTCCTACGCGCGGTACCTCGTGAAGTCTCTGCGCCACGCGTTCGGACTGGCGGGTTCTCCGATCCGGCTGTCGCTCAGAAAGGCGACCAAGTCGAGGACGCGGGCGAGGCGAGTGCGCCGGTGAGCCTGGGCCGGCTCCGGGCAGGTGGGTGGGGGCTCCTCCTGACCCTCGCCGTCCTGGCCGGCGTGGTCGTGCTGCTCGCGAGCCCTCGCCATCGCGCCCTGTACCTCGGCTGGGCCACCTCATCGGGAGCGCCGGCCAATCCCGGGGCCGGCGGGCGCCCCGCAGCGGTGGCCGCCGCGCCCTCGCTGGTG
>QHSM01000508.1 GCA_003221595.1 Candidatus Rokuibacteriota bacterium
GCTGAAGTGCTGTCCGTCGCGGCGGAAGATCCTGAGCTCCATCCCGCCCGCCTCGGCGAGGCGCGCGAGCATCGGAACGTCGCGCCGGCAATCCGATGACCACTCCTCGGAGATGACGAGGATCCTGGCGGGGCCGCCCGGCTGGGCCGCCAGCCACTTGACCGCCGCCACCTGCGACTCGTGCAGCCGGGCCGCGGCGTACGCCGCGCGCAGGGAGCCGCTCATGTCGGCGCGCGGCCGCCCAGAGCCCTCACGCTTGAGGTTCTCGGGCGTCGCGACGTACGCCACGTATTGATCGAACGTCATGCCGGATGCGAACCGCTCGGGCGTGATCACGCTCTTACCCCGCTCCATGATGCGCTCCTTGTCAGATGTCGACGCTGAGTCCGGGGACGATCGTCGCGTTCGGAATTCGCCGGAAGACTTCCGGCGAGATCTTGATCTTCGACGACCGGCTACCGCTGCCGAGGATGACCCACTCGCGCTGCATCAGCTTGTCGTCGACGTAGATCGGCAAGTCGGGCGGCAGCGCGAACACGGTGACGCCGCCGATCATCATGCCGGTGAGCGCCTTCGTCTCGTCCGCCGAGGCGAACGAGACCTTGGCAGCCCCGAGGAGCGCGCGCACCGCGTGGTTCACGTCGAGCCGCGTGGTGGCCTTCACGACGCACGCACCGAACTTCCGCGGCTCCTTCTTCGAGGCGACCACGATGGTGTTGCCGGCGCTGTCCAGCGGGAGCCCGTATTTCTCGCAGCACGCCGCCGTGTCGGCGAACGCCGGGTCGATCTGCATCAGCTCGTACGGCACGCCGAGCGTGTCGAGGACTTGAACGACGCGTTCATCGCTCATGGCCGGATCAGGGTGATGCCGTGGCCCGCCAGTGTCAAGGCGACCGTCGCGCCGGGCGCCAGCGGCGCGTCGACCGCGGGGCTCGTGACGAACAGCCGGCCGATCTCCGAGTCGATCGAGTATTCCATGCGGGATCCCAGGTAGGCGGCCTGGCTCACGGTGCCGCGCAGCGCCCCGTTCGCGGCGGCGCCCGCGGCGATCAGGATCGCCTCGGGCCGGATGGCGACGTCGACCGCGCCCTCGGCGAGACCGCGATGCGGCAGCGTGCAGGTGAGCCCGCCGATGCTCACCCGGCCCATCCGGTCGTCGAGGCGGCGCAGCACGCCCTTGACGCGATTGGCCTCGCCCATGAAGCCCGCGACGAAGACGTCGTCCGGGGCCTCGTACAGCTCGCGCGGCCGGCCCTCCTGGGCCACCACCGCGTGGTTCATGACGATGATCCGGTCGGAGACGCCCAGCGCTTCCTCCTGGTCGTGCGTGACGTAGACCACCGTGATCCCGAGCCGCTGCTGCAGCGCCCGGATCTCCTCGCGCATCTGCCTCCGCAGCCGCGCGTCCAGGTTCGACAGCGGCTCGTCGAACAACAGCACGCGCGGCTCCAGCACGAGCGCGCGCGCGATCGCGACGCGCTGCTGCTGGCCGCCCGACAGCTCGCTCGGCAGCCGCTCGCCCAGCTCGCCGAGCCCGACGCCGGCCAGCGCCTCGCGCGCCGCGGCCCAGGCCTCACGCCGTGGGCGCCCCGCGACGCGCGGGCCGTACGCGACGTTCTCGACCACGGACATGTGGGGGAAGAGGGCGTAGCTCTGGAAGACCATGCTCACGCTCCGGTCGGTCGCGCCGAGGCCGGTCACGTCGTCGTCGCCGATCACGATGCGCCCCGACGTCGGGGTCTCGAGCCCCGCGATCAGCCTGAGCGTCGTCGTCTTGCCGCAGCCCGAGGGTCCCAGGAGTGTGACGAGGCTCCCCGCCGGCACCGTGAAGCTGACGTCGCGCACGGCGGCGACCTCTCCGTACAGCTTGGTGACGTGCTGGAGCTCGATGCGCGCCGCGCGGCGGTCGCTCATCCGGCGCGCCCGGTCGGCAGGGGGGCGAGCGCCGGCATCGCGCGGCGCCGGAGCCGCCGCTCGCCGACGAGCCATTGGATCAGCCCGACCGCCACCAGCATCAGCACGATGAGCACCGAGCTGTAGGCGATGGCGACCCCGTAGTCGCCGTTCAGCACCCGGTGAATGATGAACGTCGTCGCCATGTCGTAGTCGGCCGAGACGAGAAAGATGACCGCGCTCACCGTCGTCATCGCGCGCACGAAGCTGTAGACGAGCGCGGCGACGACGGCCGGCCGCAGGAGCGGCAGGATCACCCGGCGGAGCGTCACGAAGCTCCCGCCGCCGAGCGTGCGCGAGGCCTCGTCGAGGCTGCCGTCGATCTGGCTCATCGCCGCCACGCCGGCGCGCACGCCCACGGGCATGTTGCGGAACACGAAGCACACGATCAGGATCAGGCCGGTGCCGGTGAGCTCGAGGGGCGGCACGTTGAAGGCGAGAATGTAGCTGACGCCGATCACCGTCCCGGGAATGGCGAAGCTCAGCATCGTCGCGAACTCGAACGCCGTCCGGCCCGCGAACCGCTGCCGCACCAGCAGGTACGCCGTCAGGAGGCCGAGCGCGGCCGTGAGCGGCGCGGCGATCGACGCCAGCTCGAGCGTCGTCCAGAACGACCGCCACGCGGCGCCGGACCAGATGATGCCTCCGGCGCTCCACTCGACCGAGAAGGCCTTGACGTAGTGGCGCAGGGTGGGCGTGTAGTCCCGCCCCCAGGTCTCGACGAAGCCCCCGGCCAGCGCCATCGCATAGATCAGGAGCGTGAGCAGCGCCCACGGCAGCGCGACACCGAACGCGAGGCGCCGCACGCGCGGCGGCAGCGGCGCCGGGAGCCCGCCGTCGCCCTTGCCCGAGATCGACGTGTAGACCGCGCGGCCCACGATACGCCGCTGCACGAGAAACGCGCCGAGCGCCAGGGCGAGCAGGAGCACGCCGAGGGCGGCCGCCCGTCCCTGATCGAGCTGGGCGCCGACGATCGAGAAGAAGACCTCGGTCGAGAGGACGCCGAAGTTGCCGCCGAGGACGATCGGGTTGCCGAAGTCGGCGATGCTCTCGACGAACCCGACCAGGAACGCGTTGGCGAGCCCAGGGCGCATCAGCGGGAGCGAGATCCGGCTGAACGTCTGCCAGCGATCCGCGCGCAGCGTCTGCGAGGCCTCCTCCAGCGACGGGCTCACGCCCTCGACGACGCCGATGAGCACCAGAAACGCGACCGGCGTAAAGGCGAGCGTCTGGGCGAGCCACACGCCCTGCAGGCCGTAGATCCACCGCGACGGCGTCACGACGAACGCCCATTCGAGGAGCTGATTGATCAGCCCCGAGCGTCCGAAGATCAGGATGAGCCCGAGCCCGATCACGAAGGGCGGCGTGATGATGGGCAGGACCGTCAGCACGCGCAGGAGCCGCTTCGCTCGGAATCCCGTGCGGGTCACCACCAGGGCGAAGGCGAGCCCGAGCCCCGTCGTCGTCGTGGCGGTCAGGAGCGCCAGCAGCAGGGTGTTCCAGCCCACACCGCAGCTCCGGCCGCCCGCGAGGCAATCGAGCCGCCAGATCTTCGCGGCGAACAGGCGCGCGGCGAACGCCCGCCCCGAAAGGCCGCCGTCGCTTCCCTGGACGGCGCTCAGCAAGATGCGCGCGAGCGGAAAGAACGTGAAGAGCCCGACGAGCACCGCCACCAGCACGATCGCGCCGGCGGTGAACGGATCGCCCTTGAAGAAGCCGAGCGCGGCGAGGCCCAGCGAGAAGAGGACGAGAAAGCTCGCGGCGACGAGCGCGGCGCCCGCGCCCATGCCCGGCTGGCCCCGGATCGCGAAGCCGTGCACGACGATATAAAGGAAGCCCGCGCCGCCCAGCAGCGCCAGCCGCCGGCCGAACGCGGCCCGGTCACCCCCGGCGAGCGAACCGACGACCGCCGCGAGAAGGATCACGGCGGGACCCAGCAGCCAGAGGCGTCCGAAAAGCGCGGTCTGCACGGCGCCGGGCGCCAGATCCGGGTCGCTCAGGACGCGACCGATCCAGCCCCAGCCCACGACACCGTCGGCGATCGCGTACCACGGCAGGAGCGCGAAGCCCGCGCAGCCGAAGAGGCTCCAGCCGAGCGCCCAGGGGCGAAGACCGTTGCGCATACGGCGCCTACTTCGCCTGGCTGTTGACCTCTTTCTCCCACCGATCGAGCAGCCGCTTGCGCTCCGTGCTCGAGCCGTACTTCGCGAAGTCGTAGTTGATCAGCTTGATGTCGGCGAAGCGCGGCGCCTGCGGAGGCAGCTGGGCCTCCCGGTTCGAGGGAACCTGGAACTGCTTCGACTCCGCGCCGAGCTTCTGCGCCGCAGCGGTCAGCGCCCAGTCGGCGAACTTGCGGGCGCTGTCCAGGTTGCGGGCGCCCTTGATGATGCTGAGGGAGCCGACCTCGAAGCCGGTGCCCTCGCAGGGCGCCTGGATCTTCACGGGGAAGCCCGCCACCGCCTCCGTCACGCCGTCGTGCATGAAGCTGATGCTGATCGACGTCTCGCCGCGCGCGACGGCCTTGATGGGCCCGACGCCCGAGCGCGTGTACTGGTTGACGTTCCGGTGCAGCTGGCGCAGGTAGCGGAACGCCTCCTCCTCGCCGAAGAGCTGCACGATCGTCGCGACCGCGGTGTAGGCGGTCCCCGACGAATTCGGGTTCGCCACCTGGATCTCGTCCCGGTATTCCGGCTTCACCAGATCGCGCCAGCACGTCGGCGGCGGGAGCTTCTTGCGCTGGAGCAGCTCGGGGTTGTAGCCGAAACCGAGCGCGCCGGCGTAGATGCCGACGGTCTTGAAGCCCGACTGCTCGGCCTGCCGGCGCGCCCAGTCGTGTAGCCGGTCGAGGTTCGGCGACTTGTAGGCCAGGGTGAGATTCTGCTCGGCGGCCGCCAGGTGCGGATCGCCCGTGCCGCCGAACCAGACGTCGCCCCTGGGGTTGGCGGCCTCCGCGGCGACCTGGGCGAGGGTCTCTCCCGACCCCTTCAAGGTCAGCCCGACCCGGATGCCCGTCTGGCGCTGGAACTCGTTGGCGACCGCCTGGCACCACTCGGCCTGGACGCTGCAATAGACGTTGAGATTTCCCTGCGCGAGGGCGGACGGCGGCGTCCACGAACACACCGCGGCCAGCAGCACGATCGGGCTCAGGAACCGGTACGCGCGCGTCATGAATCCGCCTCCCCGTTGGGCTCGAGGTCGCGGTATTCTCCCACACACGGGAGGACTGGCATGACCCTGGATGAGCTCCGCGACCGCATGAGAGCGGCACACATCGAGATCGCCGAGAGCCGACTCGAGCTCGTGCGCCGCCTGCTGACCGACGCGCTCCGGCCGATCCACGAGATGGACTCGCGAGCGGTGAAGACGCTCGAGCCCAGCGTCACGTTCGATTCGCGGCGCTCGGGAGGCTGACATGGCAACCGACGACCCTGTCTACGCGACGATCCGTGATATCGGCGGACGCTTCAGGCGCAAGACCCTCTCTCCCGTCGAGCTGACCCGCACGCTCATCGAGCGCATCGAGCGGCTGGACCCGAAGCTCAACGCCTTCGTCACGGTCACCGCGGACCGCGCGCTCGCCGACGCCAAAGCCGCCGAGACCGCGCTGGCGCGCGGCGTCATCTCGAGCCCGCTGCTCGGCATTCCCGTCGGCTACAAGGACATCTACGCGACCCGCGGCGTCGTCACCACCGGCGGCTCGGCGCTCCTGGCCGACTGGGTGCCGGGCGCGGACTCCACGTGCGTGGCTCGCCTTCAGAAAGCCGGCGCGGTGATGCTCGGCAAGCTGATCACCCACGAGTTCGCCTTCGGCATCCAGTTCCCCGGCCATCGCTTCCCGGCGGCCAAGAATCCGTGGGACCTCGAGCGGATGCCCGGCGGCTCCTCGAGCGGCTCGGGCACCGCGCTGGCGTCCGGTCTCGCCTTCGGCGCGCTCGGCTCGGACACGGGGGGCTCGATCCGCGGCCCCGCGTCGTTCTGCGGCATCGCGGGCCTCAAGCCGACCTACGGCCGCTGCAGCCGCGCCGGCGTCCTGACCCTCTCGTGGACGCTGGACCACACCGGCCCGATGGCCCGCACCGTCGAGGACTGCGCGTATCTGCTGCAGGCCCTCGCCGGCCACGACGCCGCCGACCCGGCGTCGAGCCGCGAGCTGGTCGGGGACTACATCGCGCCGCTCGGCGGGGG
>QHSM01000509.1 GCA_003221595.1 Candidatus Rokuibacteriota bacterium
GGGCTCCGGCGTTGATCGGCACACCGCGTGCCAGGCGCCTCCAGAGAGCGACGGGCAGCCAGAGCGCCGTGAGCCCGATCAGCGCCAGCGCCGTGTACAGAGCGTACATCACGCGCCCACCAGCCGGTCGGCCGTCGCGGTGACCTCGTCCAGCCTTCGCTCGACTTCCTTCCGGGCGAGCTCGAGGTCGGCGTCGCGGGCGATCGTCGTCGCGGCGCCGAACACCGCGGCGGCGCGGGCGAAGGGCGCCGGAACCAGGAACGCGTCCCACGTCGCCAGATGATTGGCCGGTCTGGCGGCGAATCCCAGCGGCACGACCGGGGCGCCCGTGAGACCGGCCAGGGCCACCACGCCCGGTCCGAGCTGACCGCGCGGCCCGCGTGGACCGTCCGGCACCAGGACCACATCCCGGCCGCCGCGGACGGCCGTCACGAGGGCGCGCAGGGCCGCCGCGCCGCCTCTCGAGGACGAGCCGCGGACGACGTCGAGGCCGAAGCGGCTCACATAGCCGCTGACCAGGCTTCCGTCGCGCGAGCGGCTCGCGAGGACGCTGACGGCGCGGGCGCCGTGCGTCCGGCGCAGCCGGGCGTTGAGCCAGGGCGTCATCAAGATTCGTCCGTGCCACACGCAGTAGATCATGGGACGCGCCGCCGTCCAGAGCGGCACCAGGGCGTCGGCTCCTTCGACCCGCAGGCGGAGCGTCCCGCCCAGGAGCCGCACGAGCGTCGCGGCAACTGGAGGCACGAACGTGACGCGAGCATCGATCACGGTCAAAGGCTCGCCTGAGCGAGCACCAGGCGGGCCGCGCGCGCCCCGACGCCGGGCTCGCCGAGCGTGCCGGTCAGCTCGCCGAACGCGGCGCGCTGCGCCTCGCGCGCGCTTGCGTCGGTCAGCAGATGCAGCGTTTCCCGCGCGAGGCGCTCGCTCGTCGTCGTGCGCCGATGGAGCTCCGGCACGGCGGCATGCCCGAGCGCCAGGTTCGCGAGGCTCATCCACGGCACGCGCGCCAGCAGCCGCAGGACGATCTCGCTGAGCGCCGACAGGCGGTAGCAGACGACCATGGGCGTTCCGAGCAACGCCGTCTCGAGCGTGACGGTCCCCGAGGTCGCGAGGACCAGATCGGCAGCGCGAATGACGGCGTGCGTCTGATTCTCGACGATCTGGACGTCCGGGCCGGCGACGAGCTGCTGCTCGGCGAGGGGCCGCTCGACCGTCGGCGCCAGCCCGAGCACGAATCGAGTCCCGGGAACGGCCGCCAGCACCCGCGCCGCGGCGTCGCGCATCACCGGCAGCACGCCCACGATTTCCTGGTGGCGACTGCCGGGCAAGAGGCCGACGACGAGCGCGCGCTCGTCAATGCGAAGCCGGCGCCGCGCCTCCTCGCGCGTGGGCGCCGACCCGATCTGATCGAGGAGCGGGTGGCCGACGAACTCGACCGGCACCCCGGCCCGCCGATACAGCGCCGCCTCGAACGGAAAGACGGCCAGGACGAGCGACACCAGTCTCCGGATCGTCCTCACCCGCCCTCCACGCCACGCCCACACCTGCGGCGGAATGAAGTACACGACGGGGACGCCGACGTGCCGCGCCGTCCGGGCCAGGAGTAGATTGAATTCCGGGAAGTCGATCAGGACCAGCGCGGCGGGGCGCGCCGCCCCGCGAAGCGCGGCCCGCAGCTGCCGGTAAGCGCGGTAGAGACGGGGCACCTGCCCGACCGCCTCGCTCCCGCCCACGACCGCGTTCGCGGTCACGTCCACGAGGAGGTCCATTCCGGCGGCGGCCATGCCCGCGCCGCCCATCCCGAAGAGACGTCGGCGCGGGTCGAGGCTCCGCAGCGCCCGGCACAAGCTCGCTCCGTGGAGATCGCCGGAGGCCTCACCGGCGACGAGCATGATCGCCTGCGACCGGCCGGCCGTCACTCGACGCCCACCAGGGCCATGCCGGCTCCGTCGGCGACGCGCAGGCACGCCTCTCGGTCGAGAATGAGCACCCGTCCCGCCTCGAGCGCGACGACCGCGGCGCCGCCGGCCGCGGCCACCTCGATCGTCTCGGGACCGACGGTCGGCATGTCGAATCGGTAGTCGTGGTCGCGCGCGACCGCCTTGACCACGACCGCGCCCTTTCCGCCGCCGACGATGCCGCGCCGGATCGTCTCCGTCGTCCCCTCGATCGCCTCGACCGCCACCACGGCACCGCGCTTGACCACGACCGTCTGCCCCACCTGCGCGTCGGCCACGAGCCGCGCGACGGCGAGACCACGGCGCACATCGGCCCACTCGGCCTCGGTGGGCTCGCGCGCCGACCAGCAGCCGCTCCCGCCCAGCCAGTCGCCGAGGAAGGGCCGCTGATCGAGGAGCTCGATGCCCATCCGGCCCAGCATGGCGGTGACGGCCTGGGCCACGTTCGTGTCGACGATCGTCCCGGCCTCCGCCTCGATCGCCTTGAGCGTGGCGTCGGGGCGCTGCCCGCGCAGATAGTCCCCGACCGAGAACTTTCCCGAGAAGAGCACGGAGCCGATCTGCTCCTGCGCGAGGGTGGCCACCACGGCGGCGACCTCGTCGAGGCGGCTGGGGATCGTCCGGTCGGCGTGGGCGCTCACGCCGGGCACCTCGCCGAAGGTGAACGCGACCACGCGCCATCCCTGGCGCCTGGCCTCGCCGGCGACGCGCGCCGGCAGGACACCGGCGCCGCAGATCAGGCCGAGCGAGCGCTCCACGGAAGGTGGTTCGAGTACGCCGCCTCGCAGCGGCCGTCCCGGATCATTCGCTCGATCTCGAGGGCCATGGCGAGCGACCGGAGATCTTCGGTCTCGGCCAGGACCACCCCCTCGCCGGCCCGGGCGCGGCGAACCGCCCGAACCAGATGAAGGATCTCGAGCTTGAGCGGGTTGTCTTTGTGCACCTGGACGTGCTCGACGAAGGAAGCGCGCCGGTAGCGGATCGACTCACGGTTGAGCGTGTACTCCTGCGCCGCGCGGCGGTGGATCTGGATGTCCTGCTCGGCGTAATCCAGAACGACGTAGGCGTCCGGCTGCGTGATCGCGAGGGTCCGGATCTTCTCCTCGGTGGCGCGGCTGGCGGTGATCAGCGCGATCGTGCCGGACTCGAAGCCGATCTGGACGTTGGCGATGTCGGTCGCCGCCGACACCACCGAGCTTCCCATCGCGGTGAGTCGCCGCGGCGGCGAGTCGACCAGCCCGAGCACGATGTCGAGGTCGTGGATCATGAGGTCCATCACGACGCTGTCTTTCTGCACGCGCGGCGTGAACGGGCCGAGGCGCCGCGACTCGATCAGGATCGGGCGCTCCACGATCTTTCTGAGCTCCTGGACCGCGCCGTTGAATCGCTCGACGTGGCCGACGTGCAGCACGGCGCCGCTGCGCCGAGCGATGGCGAAGAGCTCGCGCGCCTCCTCGACGGTCGGGGCGATCGGCTTCTCGACGAGGACGCTCACCCCCGCCTCCAGGAGATCGGCCGCGACCTTGAAGTGCTGCTCGGTCGGCACCGCGACGCTGGCGAAGTCGACCACGCCGATCAGATCGCGATGGTCCATCAGCGCGCGGGTGTCGTAGTAGGCCGCCACCTGGGCGGCGCGCTCCCGGTCGGTATCGACGACGCCAGCCAGCTCGATGTCCCAGAACTCGGCGTAGGCCAGGAGATGATACTGGCCCATGTGCCCGGCGCCCACGACTCCGGCGCGCAGCTTTCGATCGTCGGCGGACGCTCGCACGGCCATTACACTGACTCGCTTTCAGGGGTCGCCGTCGCGCTGCTCTCGTCGTCGAGCTCCGGGCCGGATCCCGCGCGGCAGATCCCGCGGCGCGCGCCGGCGATGAAGTCGAGCAGGTCGTTTACCAGCGGCGCGGCCGGCAGCTCCTCGCGCATACGCTCGACGGCCCGGCGCGGCGAGAGCCCGCTGCGGTAGAGCAGCCGGTACGCGTCCTGCAGCAGGCGGCGATCGGCGGCGGAAATTCCGGCGCGTCGTAATCCGATCACGTTGATCCCGTGAGCGGCGGCCGGATTACCCTCCGCCAGCACATAGGGAGGCACGTCGGCGTTGACCCGCGACCAGCCCCCGACGTACGCGTAGGCGCCGACGCGCGTGAACGGGACGAGCCCGGCATAGCCGCCGATCGTGGCCCGCTCGCCGATCTCGCAGTGGCCAGTGATCCCCGCGAAGTTGATGACGATGACGCCGTCGCCGATCCGACAGTCGTGGGCCACGTGGCTCATCACCATGATGAGGCATTCCCGGCCGATCTCGGTCCACCCGCCGGCGCTGGTCGCGCGATGGACCGTCACGTACTCTCGAATGGTCGTGTCGGCGCCGATCCTGACACCGGACGGGGTGTCGTCACGGAACTTGAGGTCCTGGGGCCGTCCGCCCAGCAGTGAGCCGTGGCCCACCGTTACGCGCTCGCCGATCTCGACCCGCCCCTCGAGCACGCAGTGGTGACCGATCTCGGCGCCAGCGCCGAGCGTCGCCTCCGGGCCGACGACCGCGAACGCCCCGATCCGGACGCCCGCGCCGAGCGTCGCCTTCGAGTCCACGAGGGCGGTCGGGTGCACCCCCTCGATCATGCCGGCCGGTCGCCCCCGCGCGTCGCGCTCGCCATCAGGGCGACTTCTTCGGAGCCTGCTGGTCGTACGCGCGGACGACCTCGTCGGTCAGGTCGGCATCCGGCGACGCATAGAGAACCGAGGCGCCACGCTTCTCCACGATGAGGTAGAACCCACGCTCCTTGCCGACCTTATCGATGACCCCCGACAACTCCTGGAGGACACGCTGGAGCAGCGTCTGCTCCTTCTTCTCGAGCTCCTTCTGGAAATCGTCCATCTGGCGCGCGGCATCCCGCCGCTTGCGCTCGAACACCTCCTGCTTCTCGCGCCGGGCGTCGGCCGTCATCAACGACCCCTTCTTCTCGAGCTCGTCGCGCAGCTTCTCCAGCTCCTGGCGCTTGCCCTCCATCTCGCGCTGCATGCCGGCCTTCTCGCGCTCGAGCTGCTCGCGCGCCGCCACACCGGCCGAGGACCGGGCCAGGACCCGCTGCACGTCGATGTACGCGATCCGGTTTGTGGACGCGGGGGCCGGGGACGCGGGGGCCGGGGCAGCCCCGGTCGGCCCCGGTGCCTGAGCGACGGCGGGTGACACGGCGAGGGCGAGGAGCACCGCCCCTGCAATGACCACGCGATACCATTGTTTCATCCAACCCTCCTAGAACGGCGAGCCGACCGAGAAGTTGAACGCGCCGATCTCCTCGCCCGCCCGCCGGTCGAGGTTGAACCCGTAGTCCACACGGATCGGGCCGAACGGCGATTGCCATCGTATACCCCCACCGGCCGCCTTGCGTAAATCCGAAAGAGCGAACGGGGTGGTGAACCCATAGACCTGGCCGATGTCGAAAAAGGCCGCCACGCGGAAGCCGAAAGGCAAGGGAATGATGTACTCGAAGTTACCCAGCAGCTCGCTCGTGCCGCCCGTCTTGAATCCCTGGTCGTCCACCGGCGAAAGGCCGTGGAATTTAAAGCTGCGGATCGAGTTGGGGCCGCCCAGGAAGTAGCGCTCGAACAAG
>QHSM01000510.1 GCA_003221595.1 Candidatus Rokuibacteriota bacterium
CTGCGCGGCCGCGTCGACCGTGTCGATGATGGCCGCGTAGAGCCGGGGGCCGCCGCCGGTCCAGGCCAGGGCCATGCCGAGGCCGATCACGGCGAAGACGGCCGCGTGGACCACCGCCAGACGCCGGCCGCAGTCGACCTCCCAGGCGCGCGCGGCGAGGAGCGCGATGCCGAACGAGGCGGGCAGCCCGTAATGCGACAGGCGGAAGGGCGACAGCGCCGTGACCACCAGGACGCTCAGCGCCCACAGCGCCAGCGCCGTCCACGCCACCTCGTCCGGGTCGCGCCACGATCGCCGGCGCACGAGCGACCAGACGGCGACGCCGGCGGCGACGACCCACGGGCCGGTCCAGGCGAGGGCGACGGCGAGAAACTGGAGCGCGGTCAGCGGAACGTCCTCGTCCGCGAAGCGGCGCGCCCGCGCGACGTTCAGCACGTGGTTGTCGATGGCGGTGTACCAGCCGAAGCCCGGCGTGCTCACCTCGGCGGCGATCCACCAGCCGAATCCGATCAAGAGGCACAGGACGACCCCGGGCCACGGGAGCCAGGCGCCGAGGGGGCGCACACGCCCGGCCAGCGCGAGGGCCAGGCCGATCGCCAGCGGCGGGAGCAGCGCGCCCAGCGGATCCTTCGCCAGCGAGGCGACCCCGAACGCCGCGAGGCCGGCGACGCAGAGCCCGCGCCGGCGCTCGCGGATCCCGACGAGGCAGAGCGCGAATCCGCCGGCAAGCGCGGCGACGAAGAGCGCCTCGGGCCGCACGTAGCGGCCGTACGCGTAGAATCCGGTGCCGGTCAGGAGCGCGATGCCCGCCACCAACCCGCCGCGCCAGCCGAGGAGGTGCGCGCCGAGCCACGCGGTGGCGCCGACGGCGACGGCCGCGGCGGCGGCCGAGACGGCGCGCGCGGTCGCCTCGCTCGGCCCCGCAACCGCCGACGCGAGCGCGATCAGCACGTAGAGGAGCGGCGGCTTGTCCACGTAGCGAACGCCGTTGAGCGTGAGGGCGAACGGGTCGCGCGACACCGCCAGCTCTCGCGCGATCTCCGCGTGCATACCCTCGCCCGGGTCGTCGAACGGGATCCTTCCCAGACCCGCGAGGAGGAGCGGCGCGGCCACCAGCACCGCCAGTGCGGCCGCGCGCAGCGGCGTCAGCCCGATGTCCTCACGTGCGCGACACGAGCAGCACGCCGACGATGATCAGCGCGATCCCGCCCCAGCGGGCGGGCGTGATCACCTCCGCGAGCAGGAGCCGGGCCAGCAGCGCGACGACCACGTAGTCGAGCGCGGTCATCGGCAGCACCTGGCTCACGTCGGCGCGCGAGAGCAGCGTCAGGTACATGGCGAAGAACGTCGCCTGGAGCGCGACGCCGAGTACCAGCCATGGATTCGAGAGCGCGGCGGCGACCATGCCGCCCACCCGCGTGGCCGGCGCCTCGGTCAGGTCTCCGACCGTCCGCATCCCCTTCGAGAGCATGACGTGCCCGGTGCCGCCGATCACCACGGCGATCACGACCAGGATCAAGGTCTTGCCCAATTCGCGTGCCTCCCGGTAGTTGGTCTACGACGTCTCGAGGACGCCGCCGCGCAGCCGATAGAGGGCGCTCGCGCCGGTCGCCGCCTCGGGCCGATGGCTCACCACCACGACCGCGGCACCGGCCCGCGCCCGCCCGCGCAGCGCGCCGAGAATCACCGCGCCGTTGGCGTCGTCGAGGTTCCCGGTCGGCTCGTCGGCGAGCAGGAGCGGGGGATCGTTCAGCACCGCCCGGCAGAAGGCGACGCGCTGCTGCTCGCCGCCCGAGAGCTGCGCCGGGAAATGGTCCACGCGGTCGGCGACGCCCACTTCCTCCAGGAGCTCCATGGCGCGGCGGCGCGCCGGCGCGCCCGAGCGGCCGACGTAACGCGCCGCCAGGAGCACGTTCTCGAGCGCGCTGAGCGACGGCAGGAGCAGAAACGACTGAAACAGAAAGCCGACGTAGCGGCCGCGGACGCGGCTCTTGGCCGCGCGCCCGAGCGAGCTCACGCGCGCGTCCTCGAACCAGATCTCGCCGCCGTCGTCGTCCTCCAGGAGCCCGAGCACGTTCAGCAGCGTGCTCTTTCCCGAGCCCGAGGGACCGGTGACGACGACCAGGTCGCCCCCCTTCACCGTGAGGTCGACGCCCGCCAGCACCCGGATCGGCGCGCCCGACCGGGAGCGATAGGACTTGACGAGACCCGTCGCCCGCAGCATCAGGCGCCCCGGCGAATCGCCTCGGCCGGCGACACCGAGATAACCCGGGCCGTCGCGTACGCCGCCGCGGCGGCACCGAGCAGGATCGAGAAGCCGAGCGCGCCGCCCAGCAGGCGCGGCGAGAAGTGGAAGAGCTGCTGGGCCCGCGCCACGGTGGCATCGATACCCCAGCCGAGCCCGAGCGCGAGGCCGATGCCGGCGAGGCCGCCCACCAGCGTCACCGCGAGCGACTCGGCGAGGACCTCGCGCCCGAGCTGCAGGTCGGTGGCGCCGAGGGCACGCTTGACGCCGAAGTCGCGGATGCGCTCGAAGACGGCGGCGGCCATGGTGTTCGCGAGCGAGAGACCGCCGATGACGAAGGCGAGCACGCCGATGCCGGCGAGCAGCGCCGAGAAGAACGCCGTGGACGAGCGCAGGAGCCGGCTCAGCTCGCTCGGCAGCTGGACATTCACGCCGGGCACGCGCTCCCGGATCCGCAGCGCCACCTGGTCCGGGTCCTCGCCGTCCTGCCATCCGACCGCCGCGCCCGTGTTGAGATCGGCCGCGGTCAGCGGCACCGCGCCCGAGGCGAGCACGGTTCTCAGGAGGCGGTCCTTGGCGACCCACTGCGCGCGCGCGTCGGCGATCGGCACCATGACGAACCGATCGGGCGCCGTCAGCATCCGCTCGAGGATCCCCACCACCTCGAACGACTCGTCGTCCAGCGCGAGGTGACTGCCCACGTCGAGGCCACGCGAGGTCGCGAACGAGGCGCCGATCACGGCGACGCGCCGGTCGCCCTCCCGGAAAAACCGGCCGGCCCGGAGCGGCAGCGTGCGGTAGTGGCGGTTGGGCGACGGCACCGACAGGTCGACCCCGAGGATCAGCTCCTGCGTGAGCGTCATGAACTGCGAGGTCGACGGGTCGAGCGGCAGCATGACCTGCCCCTGCACGCCCGAGACGCCGGGGACCTCCGCGATGGCGCGAATGGTCGCCGCCGGCAGCATGCCGCCGGCGGTGAATCCGGTTCCCATGCCCATGCCGCGTCCGGCCACCGAGATCTGGCCGAGCACGAAGCGGTCGCCGCCCTCGATGAAGCGGACGATCCGCTCGCTCATCGCGCCGAGCGCCACGAGCCCGGCGACGCCGATGGCGATGCCGACGATGGTGAACAGATAGCCGCGGAGGATTCGCAGGGACTTCACCACTCGAGCCGCGACTCCACCGGGCGACCGGTCCGCCGGCGCGCCCAGACGTTCATGCGCGCGGCGGCGAAGAGCACGCCCAGAGCCAGCCGCGTGCTCCAGCCCATCTTCATGAACGCCCCGCCCGAGAGCACGCTGAGCACCGCCTCCAGGACCCAGGTCGACTTCGGCCGCAGGAACACCTCGAAGAACGCGGGCTCGTAGTACTTGTGGATGAACCGGAAGAAGGGCTGGAGCCCGCGCTCGACGGTGCGCTGGTAGGACGCGAAGCGCGCGGCGGTGAAGCGTCCGTCGGCGAGCGCCGCGTCCACCGCCTGCGCCGCCAGCTCGCCCGACTGGATCGCGATGTGAACGCCGCTCGAGAAGATCGGGTCGACGAACGCGATCGCGTCCCCCACCGCCAGGAACCGGTCGCCGACGAGCGGACCGTTCACGTACGAGAAGTTCGCGACCCGGTGGATCTCCGTCTCGCGCACGGCGCCGGCGAGCCGGCGCTCGACCGCCGGACACCGGCGGATCATCTCGGCGTAGAGCCCGTCGAGCGGACCCGACCATCCCCGCACCGTCCGCGCGTGCATGACGCAGCCCAGGCTGGTCAGGTCGCCCGCCAGCGGAATCCACCAGAACCAGCCGTCGTCGAAGACGTAGATGCCGATGTTGCCCTCGTCGCGGCCCGGGGCGCGCGCGGCGCCCCGGAAGTGCGCGAAGAGCGCGACCTTGCCGAGATTGGGGATGCGCTCGCGGCGCCCGAGCTTCGTCGCGACGAGCCCGTCCCGCCCGGTGGCGTCCACCAGAAACTTCGCGCGCGCGGTCGTCAGCCGGCCCTCGTGCCGCGCGGCGACCGACACGCCGTCGGCGTCGGGCGCGAACGACTCGACCGAGACGCGCTGGCGGACCTCCACGCCCTGCTTCGCCGCGTGGTCGAGCAGCAGCGCGTCAAAGTCCGCGCGGTGGACCTGGTAGGCATGGCTCGGCCACGGCTTGTTCGTCAGGAAGTAGAACGTGTGCTCGTAGTCGCCTTCCTGATCGAAGAACGTGGCGCCGTACTTCACCTGGAAGCCGTGCGCGGCGACCGCCGAGAGCACGCCCATTCGCTCGAGAATGGGCAGCGTGGCGGGCAGCAGGGACTCGCCGACGTGAAAGCGCGGGAAGGGCTCGCGCTCGAGCAGGAGGACGCGGCGGCCCGCGCGGGCGAGGAACGCGGCGGTCGTGGAGCCCGCGGGACCGCCGCCGACCACGATGACGTCGTGCTCGCCGGGCGCCTCCCGGCCAGCGGGCACGGTGGTCTCGTGCCCCATCGGCGCGGTCATCGCGGCGGCCCCACCGGGTTCGCGACGGGCGCGACGCGCCCCGGCTCGCCGTCGAGCCGCTCCTGCGAGCAAAGCCATCGCACGAGCGGCGAGACGAAGTCGGGCAGCGCGCGCGGTGCGAACGTCTGCGCGACCAGGAGCGCGATCAGCACGGGTGAGGCGGCGGTCGCCGGGGCCGCGACCAGCGCGCGGCGCGGCCGCGGATCCTGTCGCCAGAGGGCGACCCGGTTCAGCACATGCTGGATCGCCGCGTTTCCAAGCGCCGTGGCCCAGAGCGGGAGATTCCCGGCGTAGATCGAGATCTGCTCCATCGTCGCGGCGTGGCGCGCGCGCCGCCGCTCGCCGAGGAACGGTTTCACCAGGGCGCCGACGAGGGCGCCGGCTTCCACGGCCCAGCGCGTCACCACCCGTGCCGCGATGTAGCCGCCGATCGCGATTCCGTCGCTGATCGGGCGGAACCGGCTCCGCTGGCGCGTCCGCGGGAGGGCGGCGATAGGGACCTCGTGGACGCGCCAGCCCCGCGTGACACCGGCCACGAGCACCTCGGTCTCGAGCACGAAGCCGCCGCGCCGAAGGCGGATCTCGTCGAAGAGGGCCACCGGGTACGCTCGGAAGCCCGACTGGGTGTCCTGAAGACTCAGCCCGCACGCCCAGTTCACGAAGAACCCGGCGACGCGGATCGCGTTCAGCCGGGCGAGCGGCAGATCGTCCGGTTCGCCGAGACGCCCGCCGATGACGATCGTCCGCGGCATCGCTCGCGCCGCGTCGAGCACCCGCCCGAGATCAGCCGGCCGGTGCTGACCGTCGCCGTCGAGCGTCACCACGATCGACGCGCCGCGGGCCCGGGCCGCGTCGATACCGGTGCGGATCGCGGCGGCTTTGCCCAGACGCCGGGGGTGACGGCGCACGTCGGCACCGGCCCGTCGGGCGATCTCGGCGCTCTCGTCGCGCGAGCCATCGTCGACGACCA
>QHSM01000013.1 GCA_003221595.1 Candidatus Rokuibacteriota bacterium
CCCCGTGCTGCTCGGAGCGCCGTCCGACGCGCGGGCCGCGGCGGACGTGCTGCGCGAGGTGAAGGCGGCGAGCCTCGTCGGACGCGACAGTCCCGATCTTCTCCCCGCGGTCCTCGCGGAGATCGCCGTGCTCGTCTCCGGTGACACCGGCGTCGCGCATCTCGCGGCGGCGCTCGGCACGCCCGTCGTGGCGCTCTTCGGGCCGACAGATCCGGCGCTCAGCGCCCCGCTCGGCAGCGTGGCGGTGATGCGTCATCCCGTGCCGTGCGCGCCGTGCTTCTACCGGGCGTGTCCGATCGACCATCCGTGCATGCGCGGGATCCGCGCCGACGCCGTGGGCGACGAGATCGACGCGCTGCTGGCGCGGACTGCATGAACCCACTGACGATTCTCCACCTCGCGGCGAACCGCTGGTGGACGGGCAGCGCCGATCCAATCATCCAGCTCGTGTCGGGCCTGCGGGCCCGCGGCCACCGCGCGCTGCTCGGGATCATCCCGGGCGATCGATTCGCTGCCAAGGCGAAGGAGGCGGGGATCGATCTGGTCGAGGGCCTCCGGATGGACGCGCGCTTCGGGCCGCGCGCGCTCGCGCGCGACGTGCTGCGACTGCGCGCGCTCATTCGCGACGAAGGCGTGGACGTGATCCACACGCACCACTCGCACGATCACTGGCTGGCGGTGCTGGCGCGCCCGAAGCGCGATCTGGGGGGGCGGCCGCCGGTGGTGAGGACCTTCCACAATCTGCGCTCGGTCAAGCGCGATCGACTCGCCTCGACGCTCTACCGACGCACCGCGGCGGTGTTCGCGGTATCGCGACAGATCGAGTCGCGTTGCCGCGAGGCCGGGATCGCGCCGGAACGCGTCTTCTGGATCCCGGGCTCGGTCGACCTGCGCCGGTTCACGACCGGCGCCGATCCGACCCCGATCCGCGAGGAGTTCGCGCTCGGTGACGCGCCGGTCGTTGTCTCGGTCGCGCGGCTGGCGACGAACCGCGGCCACGAGCTCCTGCTCGCGGGCATTCGCCTGCTGATCCGCCGGCTCCCGCGCGCGCGGCTCCTGCTCGTGGGAAAAGGGGAGACGCGCCGGCATCTCGAGCAAGTGGTGACCGAGCTCGACCTCGGCAAGCACGTGACCTTCACCGGCTATCGCGACACCGACCTGCCCGCGGTCCTCGCCGCCGCCAACTGCTTCGCCCTCATGGCGGCCGGCTCGGACGAGTCCTGCCGGGCCGCGCTCGAGGCGATGGCCGCCGCGCGGCCGGTGATCGCCCGCCGCGTCGGCGCGCTCCCGGAGACCGTCGTGCACGGCGAGACCGGATTCCTGATCGACGACGACCAACCGGAAAGCGTCGCGCATGCGCTCGAGACCATCCTGGAGGATCCGGAGCGAGGCGCGGCGATGGGCCGTGCGGGCCGCGCTCGGGCGGAAGAGTCCTTCAGCGCCGAGCGATCGGTCGAGACGGTGGAGCGCGTGTACGGAGAGATCTGGTGAGGCTCCTCCAGCTCGTGTCCTGCCGCGGCTGGTCGTCCGACGCCTACTGGGCGGCCAGGACGACGCGCGAGCTCGAGCGGCGCGGCCACACCGTGACCCTCGCGTGCCTGCCCGGCAAGGAAGCGCGGGTGCTCGACGGCATGCATCGGGAGGGCGTGGAGCCCGTCACCACGCTCGCGTTCGCGAGCGGCGTTCACCCCGGAGCCGACGGCCGCGACCTCGTCCGGCTGCGCCGCCTGCTGGAGCGCGCCGACGTGGTTCACGTGCACCGCGGGAAGGAGCACTGGCTCGCCGCGGTGGCCAATCGCCTGATCGCCCGTCCCCGGCCCCTGGTGAGGACGCGCCACATCGCGCTGGCGGTACGGCCCCACGCCGCCAATCGCTGGCTCTACCGTCGCGCCACGGCGCTCGTCGTGACGGTGACCGAGGCCATCCGGGGACAGTTCATCGCCTCCAGGCTCGTGGACGGAGATCGCGTCGTCGCGCTGCCGGGTGGCGCCGACGCCGAGCGGTACCGGCCGGTGCCGCGCGATCCCGAGATGCACAGGCACCTCGGCGGGCGCCCGGGGCACCCGCTGGTGGGCATGGTCGCCGGCTTTCGCGTCATGAAGGGCCACACGGTCGTCGTCGAGGCGGCGGCGCGGCTGGCGGCGCGCGGGATCCGGCCTCACTTCACCTTCGTGGGACGCGGGAGCATCGAGAAGATGGTTCGCGACACGATCGAGCGAGCCGGCCTCGGAGGGCAGTTCACCATCGTCGGCTTCGTCGACGATCTGCCCGCCGTCCTCGCCGCGCTCGACGTCGCGCTCTACGTGCCGCTCGAGTCCGACGGGATGTCACGCGTGGTCTTCGAGAGCCTGGCCGCCGGGCGCCCGCTCATCGCCTCGCGCGTGGGCGTCGTGCCCGAAGTGCTCGCCGCCGGCCGGCACGCGGCGCTCGTGCCGGCGGGCGACGCGGAGGCGCTCGCCGAGGCGCTGGCGGCTCTCGTGTCCGACTCTGCCAAGCGTGAGCGCCTTGGAGAGGCCGGGCGTCGGCTGATCGGTGAGCAATATTCGGGCGCCCGCCTGGCGGCCGCGCTGGAGTCGCGCTACGAGCGCCTCGTGAGTGCCGGCGCGGCGTGAGGATCTCGATCGTCGCCTCCGACCTGTCGGACAACGCGACCGGTCGGGCGGACCTGCTCGCCCGTCTTCTCGCCCCGCGCTACCAGGTCTCCGTGGTCGGGCCTCAATTTGGCGAGGGGCGCTGGATGCCATCGCGCGACGGCGCGGTCGCGTATCGCGCGGTGAAGGCCTCGCGCGGCCCCGGCTTCGCGCGCCGCGTGCCCGAGCTCCTCGAGCTGATCGATGGCGAGGTTCTCGTCGCGTCCAAGCCGCGGCCGACCAGCTTCGGGCTGGCTCTGCTCGCGCGACGGCGCCGGCGGCGGCCGCTTCTGCTCGACATCGACGACTGGGAGATCGGGTTCTTCAGCCGCTCGGGCGCCTGGGGCCGAGTCGGTCGCGCCCTCAACCTCGCGAATCCGAACGGGCTCACATGGACGTGGGTGGCCGAGAGGCTCGTGGGTCGCGCCGACGCAATCACGGTCGCGTCGCGATTTCTCGAGCGGCGCTTCGGCGGAACGTTCCTGCCTCACGCGCGCGACACCGAGGCATGGGACCCGTCGCGCTACGATCGCGCCGCGGCGCGTGCCCGCCAGGGCCTGGGCTCCAGCAAGGTCGTGATGTTTCTCGGGACGCCGCGCGGGCACAAAGGCGTCGACGACCTGATCGACGCGGTCGGTTTGCTGGGGCCCGGAGTCGTGCTGGCGCTCGTCGGCGTCGATCCGGCCCGGGGCGGCGCGCCGCGCTGGTCCCGGGTTCCGCACGTCAAGGTGACCGGAGAGATTCCGTTCGACGACGTGCCGCGCTACCTGGTCGCCGCCGACATCGTCGCCGTGCCCCAGCGAGAGACCACGGACACGGCGGGGCAGGTGCCGGCGAAGCTCTTCGACGCGATGGCTCTCGCGCGCCCGATCGTCTCCACCTCGGTCTCGATGATCCCGGAGATCCTCGACGGCTGCGGCCTCGTGGTCGAGCCGGGAAACGTGCCGGCGCTCGCCGGCGCGATCAGGCGGCTCCTGGACAACCAGGAGGAGGCCGCGGCGCTCGGCCGCCGCGCTCGAGAGCGCTGCGAGACGCATTACAGCTTCCGCGTCGCGCGAGCCACGCTGTTCCCGCTGATAGAAGGGCTGATCGCGAGACAAGCCGGATGAGATCGGGCCCGGGAACGGAACCACCGACAGTGCTCCGAAGGGTCAGAACGGGCGTGCGGAGCCAGGTCGCATCTGTGTCAGGCCACCCTCGGTCCAAGCCGGCCTCACGGCCCCCGCTCCAATGAAGCTTCTGATCATCGCGCGGCCGTTCGTGTTCCACGGCGGAGTCGAGCAGGCGACCGCCGGCCTGGTGGCGGCGCTCGTCGAGCACGGCTACGAGGTTCACCTCCTGAGCCCGCGCGGCCAGGCGCCGATGCGCGGGGTGACGCTCCACACCTTGCCGCTGCCGCCTCTGCCGTCGGCGGCGCGCGTCCTGGCGCTGGCCGTGAACGCGCGGCTCGCGGTTGCGCGCCGAAGCTGGGACGTCGTGCAAAGCCATGAGCGCACGCTCCGTCAGGACGTGTACCGTGCCGGCGAGGGGTGCCATCGCGCCTACCTGGCGAGCGAGAACCGTGGCAGGACCCGGGGCCTCTATCACCGGATCGTCCTGGCGCTCGAGCGCCGCGTCTTCGCGCGAACACCGCAGATCGTCGCCATCGCCCAGGTCGGACGGCGCGAGATCGAGACGCTCTACGGGGTGTCCCCCGGTCGCCTGGAGGTCGTGTACAACGGGGTCGACCTCGCGCGATTCCATCCGGCGAACCGGTCGCGGTACCGCGCGGGAGCGCGGGCCGAGGCGGGCCTGCCCTCCGGCGCGTTCACGGCTCTCTTCGTCGGCAGCGGCTTCGCGCGTAAAGGGCTGACGACGGCCATCGAGGCGTTCGCGGCGTTTGCCGATCGCGAGAGCCGCCTCGTCGTCGTCGGCAAAGGCGATCCACGGCCCTATCAGGCCATCGCCGCGCGATCGGGGGTCGGCGCACGCGTCGTATGGCTCGGGGCCCGCTCCGATCTCGAGCGCTGGTACGCCGCCGCCGACATCGTGGTGCTGCCGAGCCGCTATGAGCCGTTCGGCAACGTGCACCTGGAGGCCCTCGCGGCCGGGCTCCCCGTCGTCGCGAGCGCGCGCGCCGGCGGCGCGGAGATCATCGCCGACGGGATCAACGGCTCGGTCGTCGACCCGCTGGACTCGCGGGCGGTGACGGCGGCGCTCGAGCGCTTTCGTCAGCGGCGCGAAGACGAGGTCGCAGCGGCCGCCCGGGGCTCCGCCGAGCCCTACACTTACGCCGCCCAGGTCGACGGGTTCGCGAGGATCTACAGCCGCTCTACGCGCGCAACGTGCGATTTTTCTTGAGGAATTGGGCTACCGGACTTACACTTTCCTAGTGGCTCCCAGGCCCGCGGTCTTCCTTGATCGTGACGGGACGCTTACCGAAGAAGTAGGCTACGTCAATCACCCCAGTCGACTTCGACTGCAGCCGAGATCGGCGCAGGCCATCCGCCGGCTCAACGGAGCCGGCATCGCTGCGGTCGTCGTGACGAATCAGGCGGGGATCGCGCGGGGCTACTTCTCGGAGGACGTGCTCGCCGCAGTGAACGCCACGCTCGTGTCGCGGCTCAAGGACGAGGGCGCATACCTCGACGGCATCTACGTGTGCACCCATCATCCGACCGCGGGAGAGTCGCCCTACCGGATGGTATGCGACTGCCGCAAGCCCCGCCCGGGACTGCTGCTGCGCGCGGCCTCCGAGCTCGGTCTCGATCTCTCGCGCTCGACGCTGGTCGGTGACCGGGCCTCGGATCTGGTCGCCGGGCGCGCGGCGGGGGCGCGGTCGGTGCTCGTGCTCACGGGCTACGGTCTGGGCGAATGGGAGTACCAGCGCGACTCGTTTCCGGTGCCGCCCGATCACGTCGCGGAGGATCTGCTCGACGCCGTCGAGTGGGTGCTCGGAGGCCGGCGGTCGTGACCGGATCGATGCGCGGGGCGCTGGCGTCGATCGAGAAGTTCTCCACCCGGACGGTCGTCGTGGTCGGCGATCTGATCACCGACGAGTATCTCTTTGGCAAGCCCATCCGGATCTCGCGGGAAGCGCCGGTGCTCATCCTGAGCTTCTCCGAGCGCGAGGTGCTGCTCGGCGGCGCGGCGAACGCGGCCAACAACGTCCACGCGCTCGGTGCCCGTGTGGTGCCGATCGGGGTGATCGGGCGTGACGCGGCCGGCGCGGAGCTGGTGACGCTCTTCCGCGGGGCCGGAATCTCGATCGACGGCGTCGTCACCGAGGACGGCCGGACCACACCGGTGAAGACGCGGATCATGGCCGGCGGCTACCCGGCGACACGCCAGCAGGTGGTTCGCCTGGATCGCGAGCCCGCGGGCGAGCCGCAGCCCGTGACCGAGGACGCGCTGCTCGCGCGTCTCACCGCCCTGACCGCCCGCGTCGATGCGATCGTGATCTCCGACTACGGGTACGGCACCGTCACGCCCCGGATCTTCGACGAGATCAAGGCGATCGCGCGCCGGACCGGCGCGGTCGTCAGCGTCGACAGCCGCTACCAGCTTCCCCGGTTCACCGGCGTGACGGCGGCCACGCCCAACGAAGCCGAGCTCGAGCAGCTCACGGGCGTCGTCGTCGACGACGAGCGCACGGTGGAGAAGGCGGGCCGGCACCTGCTGGAGCGGCTCGACGCGCGGATCGTCCTGGTGACGCGCGGCAGCCGCGGCATGGCCTTGTTCGAGCGTGACGGCGCGTCGAGCTTCATTCCGATCCACGGAACCGACGAGATCGCCGACGTCACCGGCGCCGGCGACACGGTGATCAGCACGTTCAGCCTGGTGCTGGCCTGCGGTGGCAGCCCGCTCGAGGCGGCGTCGCTGGCGAACGTCGCGGGCGGCGTTGTCGTGATGAAGCGCGGCACCGCAACCGTCTCGCCCGCGGAGCTTCGACAAGCGCTTGGCGAATGACGGAAGGGCGAGCCACAAGCCGTCGCGGGGCGGGGGTCCCGCCGGCCGAGGCGAGCGATATGACGCAAGGGCGAGCCACAAGCCGTCGCGGGGAATGACGCTCGACGAAGCTCGGGTGGTGGCCGATCGTCTTCGGGCCGAGCGCAAGCGCATCGTCCTCGCGAACGGCTGCTTCGACCTCCTGCACGTCGGCCACGTCCGCTACTTGAGAGCGGCGCGTGAGCTGGGCGACGTGCTCTTCGTCGGGATCAACTCGGACGCCGCGGTGGCGCGTCTGAAGGGCCAAGGGCGCCCGCTGATGCCGGCCGCCGAGCGCGCCGAGATCCTGTCGTCGCTCCGTGAGGTCGACCACGTCGTGGTGTTCGAGGAGGACACCGCGGATCGCCTCATCGCGTCGCTTCGCCCCGACGTGCACGCCAAGGGGACCGACTACGGCCCGGGCCCGGTCCCCGAGGAGGCGACGGTGCGCGCCGTCGGCGGGCGCGTGGCGTTCGTCGGCGACCCCAAGGATCATTCGACCCGCGATCTGATCACGCTCGTCCTCGAGCGATTCCGATGAGAATCGCGCTCGTCAAGCTCTCCGCGATCGGTGACGTCGTTCACGCGCTCCCGGTGGCGGCGGCACTGCGCGCCGGCCTTCCGCAGGCGCGCCTGACCTGGGTGGTCGAGCGCCGCGAGGCGGCGGTGCTTCGCGGCAACCCCGCGCTGAGCGAGATCGTGCCCATCGACACGCGCGGCTGGCGCCGCGTTCGCTCCGCGCTCGCCATCGCCGAGGCGGCCGGCGCGGTGGTCGCGCTCGGCCGTCACCTGCGCGCCGGACGGTTCGACGTGGCGATCGATCTCCAGGGGCTGGTCAAGAGCGGCGTGGTCACCGCCGCGACCCGGGCGCCGCTCCGGATCGGCTTCGCGGCGGCGCGCTGTCGCGAGTCCACCAGCACGCTCTTCACGAACCAGCGCGTGACGCCGCCCCCGTCGGCGCGCCACGTGGTCGACCAGTATCTCTCGCTACTCGAGCCCCTCGGGGTACGGCCGCGCTCGGCGGAGTTTCCGCTGCCCACCGATGCCGGAGCCGAGGCGCGGGTCGACGAGTTTCTCGCGTCCACCGGCCTCAAGCCGCAGGACCGGCTCGTCGTTCTCAACCCCGGCGCCGGGCGGCCCGACAAGCGCTGGCCGGTCGCACGATTCCGCGACCTGGCGCGAAGCCTCGTCGACGACGCGGGCGCCGCCGTGCTGGTGGCCTGGGGCCCGAACGAGCTTGACGATGCGCGCGCCATCGTCGACGGGAGCCCGGCCGGCCGGGTGTCGCTGGCGCCGCCGACCGATCTCGACGATCTTCTGGCGGTGCTCCGTCGGGCGAGCGTCGTCGTGGCGGGCGACACCGGGCCCCTGCACATGGCGGCGGCGCTCGGCACGCCGTGTGTCGGGCTCTACGGCCCGACGTCGGCCGAGCGCAACGGGCCGTACGGGCAGATCCACCGGACGCTGGCGGCCCCGCACGGCGTCATGGCCGCGCTCGGCGTCGAGCCGGTGCTGCGGTCGGTCGCGGAGATTCTCGCGCGGTGACACGACCTCGCCTCTCCGTGGTCGTCGTCACCCTCAACGAGGAGGATCGGCTGCGCGCGTGCCTGGAGAGCGTGGCGTGGGCCGACGAGCTGATCGTGGTCGATGCCGAGTCGCAGGACAAGACCGCCCAGATCGCGCGCGACTTCACGGACCGCCTGATCGTGCGGCCGTGGCCCGGCTTCGCCGCGCAGAAGAACTTCGGCCTCGCCGAGGCCGGCGGCGACTGGATCCTCTCCCTCGACGCGGACGAGCAGGTGTCCCCCGAGCTGCGCGAGGAGATCGCCCGCGTGCTGGCGGCGAACGGGCCCCACGACGGCTACCGGGTGCCGCGCCGCAACATCTTCTGGGACCGGTGGATCCGTCACGGCGGCCTCTGGCCCGACTGGCAGCTCCGGCTCTTCCGCCGAGGGCGCGGACGGTTCGGCGAGCGCGCCGTCCACGAATCGCTCGCGGTGACGGGGAGCGTCGGGCGTCTCTCGGCGCCGCTGGTTCACCGGAGCTACCGTGACGTGTCGGATTTCCTCGCGCGCGCCGACCGGTACACGACGCTCGCCGCCGAGGAGTGGGCGCGAAGCGGCGCGCGCGTCGGGCTGAGCGACCTCGTCCTGCGACCGGCGGGCCGATTCCTGTCCATGTACGTGCTCCGGCGTGGCTTCCTCGACGGGCGACGAGGCTTCCTTCTGGCGACGCTCTACGCGTACTATGTGCTCATCCGCTCCGTGAAGGCGTGGGAGCGAAGGGAGACGGACCCCCACTGATGGCGAGACCGGCGAGGGAGCGCGTGCTGTCGGGCATGCGGCCGAGCGGCAGGCTGCACCTGGGCAACTATCTGGGCGCCCTGGCGAACTGGGTCAAGCTACAGGACTCGCTGGAGTGCTATTACTTCGTCGCCGACTGGCACGCTCTCACGGACGACCTGGACACCTCGGACGTTCCGGGCAACACCGTCGAGATGCTGGCGGACTGGCTCGGCGCCGGACTCGACCCGGAGCGCTCGACGCTGTTCATCCAGTCGCTCGTGCCCGAGCACGCGGAGCTGCACCTCCTGTTCTCGATGACGACGCCGGTGACCTGGCTGGAGCGGGTGCCGACCTACCGCGAGCGCATCGAGCAGCAGCACCTGGAGTCGCCCTCCTACGGGCTCCTGGGCTATCCGCTGCTGCAGTCCGCGGACATCCTGATGTACAAGCCGCGGTGGGTGCCGGTCGGCATCGATCAGGCGCCCCACGTGGAGCTGACCCGGGAGGTGGCGCGCCGGTTCAACCATTCGTTCCGCGAGGTGTTCCCGGAGCCCGAGGTGAAGCTGACCGAGATTCCGAAAGTCCCGGGCACCGACGGGCGGAAGATGTCGAAGTCGTACAACAACACGATCGACCTCGCCGACGACGGGCCGACGATCACGCGCAAGGTGCGGCCGATGGTGACCGACCCGGCGCGCCAGCGACGGACCGACCCGGGCAATCCGGACATCTGCCCCGTGTTCGATCTGCACAAGATCTTCACGCCCGCGGCGGATCGCGACGCGTGCGCGACCGGGTGCCGGACGGCCGGGATCGGATGCCTCGACTGCAAGGACGTGCTGCTCAAGCACATGCTGCCGCCGCTGGCGGCCATCCGCGAGCGGCGGCAGGTCTTCGCGGAGAAGCCGGCCCGGATCGTCGAGATCCTGCACGAGGGGTCGCGGCGGGCGCGCAAGGTCGCGCAGGCCACGATGGACGAGGTTCGCGCGGCGGTGCATCTGACGCCATGAGTGGAAACGTGACCACGAGTGACCTCACGCTTCGCGTGGGGACCTTCGAGGGGCCCTTCGATCTCCTCCTGCATCTCTGCCGCACCAACGAGATCGATCTGGCGGCGCTGCCGGTGCGCGCCATCACCGATCAGTACCTCGCGCACCTCGAGGCGATGGAGTTTCGCGATCTCGAGGCCGCGGGCGCCTATCTCGTCATGGCCGCGACGCTGATCTACCTCAAGTCCAAGCTCCTGGTGCCGCCGGACGAGACGCAGGACGAGCAGCTCGACGAGGACGGCCTCACGCTGCGCCTCGAGCTCGAGGCGCGCCTGCGCGAGTACGCGCGGGTGAAAGTGCTGGGCGAATGGCTCGGCGGGCGCGAGGCCGAGCAGAGCCTGATCTGGGGCCGACCGGGCAGCGCCTTGCCGCCGCCCGAGGACGTGCCGCTCGCGGACCTCAGCGTGCACCTGCTCGAGCGGACTTTGCGACGGCTGATCGAGGAGCAGGGGCGCCAGCGTCCGCGCGAGATCGAGCCGAATCCGCCGTCGGTCCTCGAGCGGATGACGATGATCCTCTCGGTGCTGCGCGACACCTGGTCCTTGCTCTTCTCGTCGCTCACCGCGGGCGATCGGCGTCGCTCCGAGATCGTCGTGTCGCTCCTGGCGGTGCTCGAGCTGGTGCGCCTGGGTCGGATCAAGACGCAGCAGACGGAGCTTTTCGGGGAGATCGTTATCGAACGCCAGACCGCGGTACCCAATGGGGAGCCAAGCCGTGCCGACTCCAACTGACGTCGTCGAAGCGCTTCTCTTCGCGTCCGATACGCCGCTGGAAGCCGAGCGCATCCGCGAGGTGCTCGATCTGCCCGACGTCCACGAGGCGGGCCGGCTGATCGAGGAGCTGCGCGCGCGCTACGAGGCATCCAGCCAGGGCCTGCAGATCGTCGAGGTCGGCGGCGGATACCGGATGATCACACGGCCCGAGGTGGCCCCGTGGCTCGTCCGGCTGGCCCGCGCCCGGACGCGCACCCGCCTCTCGCGGCCGGCGCTCGAGGCGCTGGCGATCGTCGCCCACAAGCAGCCGGTGTCGCGTCCCGAGATCGACGCGGTTCGTGGTGTGAACTCCGAGGCGGTGCTCGACAACCTCCTCGAGCGGCGGCTCGTCCGCATCACCGGGCGGAAAGAAGCGCCCGGTCGGCCGTATCTCTTCGAGACGACGCGCGAGTTCCTGGTCGCCTTCGGGCTGCGGGACATCGGTGACCTGCCGAAGGTCGAGGGCGAGCTGGTCATCCCGGAGCTGGCGGCCGTCGCCGAGCATGGTGAAGCTGAGGCTCAACAAGATCCTGGCGCAGGCGGGGCTGACCTCTCGACGGGGCGGTGACCGCCTGATCGTCGACGGCCACGTTGCCGTCAACGGTGTGGTCACGCAGAGCCCCGCCACTCTGGCCGATCCCGACCTCGATACCATCACGGTGGACGGCCGGCCCCTGCCGCCCGCCGAGACCAAGCGCTACCTGCTCCTCAACAAGCCGCGCGGCTATGTCACGACTCTTCGCGACCCTCAGGGGCGTCCGGTCGTCGCCGACCTCGTGGCGCGCGATGTGCGGCTGTATCCGGTGGGGCGCCTCGACTGGGACGTCGAGGGAGCGCTTCTGCTCACCAACGACGGGCCCCTCACGCACCGGCTCCTTCATCCGCGGTACGCGCTCCCGCGCGTCTACGAGGCGCGCGTGGAGGGGACGGTGACCGACGACGCCGTTCCGCGCTGGCGGCGCGGCGCGACGCTGGACGACGGGCCGGCGCGGCCCCTGGCCGTCGAGCTCACGCGGAGCGGCGCGCGGGAGAGCCGGCTCCGGCTGACCTTCGCGGAAGGGCGCAAGCACGAGGTCAAGCGATTCTGTGAGGCCCTGGGTCATCGGGTGCTGGAGCTGCGTCGCATTGCCTTCGGGCCCGTCGCCCTCGGTACTCTGCGGCCGGGAGAATCGCGGCCGTTGACCGCCAAAGAGGTGAGCGCCCTGCGCCGCGCCGTCGCGACCTCACGCGGCGGGCCCGAGCCGGATTGAGCGCCTCGGAGCCGACTTGCCCTGGGATAGGCCGCGGCCTATAATGCGCGGTACTCCAAGAGCGCGGCAGTAGTGGGAGTCCCTATGAACCTGGACGATTGGCGTTCCAGGATCAACGACCTCGACAACCGAATTCTTCAACTCCTCAACCAGCGCGCCGAGGCCGCCCTCCAGATCGGAGACCTCAAACGAAGGCAGGATGCGCCGATCTATGCCCCGGAGCGGGAGGCCGAGATCCTCCGGCGCCTGGGCGAGACCGGCGCAGGACCGCTCGCGGCGCCGGCCATCAACGCCATCTGGCGCGAGATCCTCTCGGCGTGCCGGGCCCTCGAGTCGACGCTGACGGTCTCCTTCCTGGGTCCGGAGGCCACCTTCACGCACCAGGCCGCGCTCCGGCGCTTCGGCGCCTCCGTGAGCTATCGGCCGGCGAAGACCATCGTCGAGGTGTTCGACGACGTCGAGCGGGGGCGCGCCAACTTCGGCGTCGTGCCGGTGGAGAACAACACCGAGGGCGCCGTCAACGTCACGCTCGACCGCCTGATCGACTCGGACGCCCTCATCTGCGGTGAGCTTCGGCTCGAGATCACGCAGAACCTCCTGTCGCGGGCCAGCGGGCTCGACGGGGTGAAGCGCGTGCTCTCGCACCCGCAGGGACTCGCGCAGTGCCGTGTGTGGCTCGCGCAGCACCTGCCGGACATCGCGACCGAGCAGGTGGCCTCCACCGCCGGCGCCGCCGAGATGGCGGCCGCCGATGCCACGGTCGCCGCGATTTCCTCGGATCTGGCGGCGGAGCTCTATCGGGTCCCGATCCTCAGAGCCGGCATCGAGGACAATCCCCACAACTCGACCCGGTTCCTGGTCATAGGCCGCCACGCCAGCGGCCCGACGGAACGCGACAAGACCTCGATGCTCTTCGCGATGCGCAACGAGCCGGGCAGCCTCTACCGGATCCTCGAGCCGCTGGCGCGACGCGGGATCAACCTCACGAAAATCGAGTCGCGCCCGGCCAAGCAGCGCCCCTGGGAGTATGTGATCTTCGTGGATCTCGAAGGCCACCGGGCCACCCCCGCCGTCGCGTCGGTGCTGCGCGAGATCGAGGAGCGGACCCTGTTCCTGAAGGTCCTCGGGTCGTACCCGGCCCTCTAAAGGAGAGAGCATGCCAATGCAGTGGGAGTCGCTCGCGAACGAACACATCCTGGGCATCGCTCCGTACGAGCCGGGCAAGCCGATCGAGGAGCTCGACCTGTTCCTGAAGGTCCTCGGGTCGTACCCGGCCCTCTAAAGGAGAGAGCATGCCAATGCAGTGGGAGTCGCTCGCGAACGAACACATCCTGGGCATCGCTCCGTACGAGCCGGGCAAGCCGATCGAGGAGCTCGAGCGGGAGCTCATGATCCACAACCCGATCAAGCTCGCGTCGAACGAGAACCCGCTGCCGCCGTCCGACCGCGTCCAGAAAGCGATCATCGCGGCCCTCAATTCCCTCGACCGGTACCCGGACGGCAGCGCCTTCTATCTCCGGCAGGCGCTGGCCAAGAAGCACGGCGTGATGCCCGATCAGGTCGTGCTCGGCAACGGCTCGAACGAGCTCATCGAGCTCCTGGTGCGCACCTTCCTGCGTCCGGGCGACGAGGCGGTGGTGCCCCATCCGTCGTTCCCGGTCTACCCGATGATCGTCCAGGCGGCCGGCGGCGTGCGCGTGATGGTGATGCTGAAGGAGTTCCGGTTGGACCTCGACGCCATGGCGCGGGCGATCACGCCGATGACGAAGATGGTGTTCGTGGCGAATCCGAACAACCCGACCGCCACCATCGTCACGAAGGACGAGGTGGAGCACTTCATGGCCCGCGTGCCCGAGCGCACGATCGTCGTCTTCGACGAGGCGTACATCGAGTTCGCGATGGGCCCCGATTTCCCCGACACGCTCTCGCTGGTCAAGCACGGGCGGAAGGTGGTCGTCCTGCGCACCTTCTCGAAGGCCTCGAGCCTCGCCGGGCTGCGCGTGGGCTACGGCGTCGCCGACGCCGACGCGATCGCGCTGATGCACCGGATCCGCCAGCCGTTCAACGTCAACTCGCTGGCCCAGGCCGCCGCGCTGGCGGCCCTCGACGACGAGGCGCACATCATGGAGTGCGTGCGGATGATCGAGGCCGGCCGGCATTTCCTCTACGACGAGCTCAAGCGCATCGGGCTCTCGTACGTTCCCTCGCGCGCGAATTTCATCCTGGTCGACGTCGGCCGCAGCGCCGCCGACATCTATCAGAAGCTGCTCCACCAGGGCGTGATCGTGCGCCCGATGACGCCCTTCGGTCTGGAGACGGCGCTCCGGATCACCGTCGGGACCCCCGACGAGAACCGCAAGCTCGTGAAGGCCCTGCGCACGGTTCTCGGGAAGACGGCGGCGTGATCCGAGAGCTCGCGATCGTCGGCGTCGGTCTCCTGGGCGGCTCCGTGGCGAAAGCGGCCCGGGCCGGCCGGCTGGCCCGGCGGCTCGTCGGCATCGGGCGCGACGCCGGTCGGCTCCGTCCGGCGCTCGAGGACGGAACGCTCGACGCCATCACGACGGATCTCGCGGAGGGCGTGCGCGCGGCGGACTTCGTCCTGCTCGCGGCGCCGGTGCTGGCGATCGAGGGGCTCCTCGAGCCGGTGTTCGGCGCGGCGCCGGCCGGGACGGTCGTCACCGACGTGGGGTCCACGAAGCGCAATATCGTTCGCGCGGCCGAGCGACTCGGGGCCGGGCGGCCGCTGGCCTTCGTGGGTAGCCATCCGCTTGCGGGCTCGGAGCAGAGCGGCTACCGCGTCGCGCGCGTCGATCTGTTCCGGGGCGCCACGGTCGTCGTGACCCCGACGGAGGCGACCGAGCTCGCCGCGCTCAAGCGGACCACCGAATTCTGGGAGGCGCTGGGGGCGCGCGTGACGTCGCTCGACCCCGAAACGCACGACCGGACGGTGGCGGCGATCAGCCACCTGCCGCACCTCGTGGCGTGCGCCCTGGTCGACGGCGCGTGCCGCGTCGAGCCGGCGGCGCTCGAGCTGGCGGCGCGCGGATTCCGGGACACGACGCGTATCGCCGCCGGGGATCCGGACATGTGGACCGAGATTTTCCTGGCGAACCGCGACGCGCTGTCGGCGAGCGTCGAGGCGTTCCGGGAGGCGCTCGCCGATCTCCAGCGTGTCATTGTCGCCGGCGCGCCCGACGAGGTGCGCGCGGCGCTGGCCCGGATCAAGGCGACGCGGGAGGGCCTGCGATGAGATTCCGCGTGCGCCCGACGCCCCGTCTCGCCGGCGCGGCCGACGTGCCCGGCGACAAGTCCGTGTCGCATCGCGCGGCGCTCCTGGGCGCGCTCGCCGAGGGCACCACCGAGATCCACGGCTACCTCGAGGCGGAGGACTGCCTGCGGACGATCACGGCGGTCCAGGCGCTCGGCGCCGAGGTCACGCGCAAGGGGCCCGGTCAGTATCGGATCGCGGGCTGCGGGCGCCATGGCTTGCGCGAGCCGAGCAACGTGATCGACTGCGGCAACTCGGGTACCTCCGCGCGCCTCCTGGTCGGCGTGCTCGCCGGCCAGCCCTTCTGGACGATGCTGACAGGCGACGAGTCGCTGCGCACCCGCCCGATGGACCGGGTCGCCGAGCCGCTGCGCCGGATGGGCGCGGCGGTGGTGGGCCGGGCCGGCGGGAGCAAGCTCCCCCTGGCGGTGAAGGGGACGCGTCCCCTTCGCGCCATCACTCACGATTCGCCGGTGGCATCCGCGCAGGTGAAGTCGGCGGTCCTGCTGGCCGGCCTGTACGCCGACGGGCCGGTGTCGGTCAGCGAGCCCGCGCCGTCGCGCGACCATTCCGAGCGGATGCTGCGGCAGTTCGGCGTCCAGCTGGTCACCGACGATCGATCGGTCACGCTGATGCCGGGCGACCTGCGCGCGAGCGCGGTCTCGGTGCCGGGCGACATCTCGTCGGCGGCCTTCGTGCTCGTCGCCGCTTCGCTGATCGGCGACGGGGGCGTGACGATCCGTCGGGTGGGCGTGAACCCGACCCGCACCGGCGTGCTCGACGTGCTCCAGGCGATGAGCGCGAATCTCCGGATCGACCACCTGCCGGCGGTCGGCGCGGCGGAGCCGGCGGCCGACATCGCGATGTCGGCGTCGGAGCTGAAGGGGACCTCGATCGGCGGCGCGCTCATTCCGCGGCTCATCGACGAGATTCCGGTGCTGGCGATCGCGGCCGCGCGCGCGCGCGGCGTCACCACGATCGGCGACGCCGCCGAGCTCCGGGTCAAGGAGTCCGACCGGATCGCGGCGCTCTCGCGCGAGCTCGCGAAGATGGGCGTCGCCGTTCGGGAGCGGCCCGACGGCCTGACGATCGAAGGGCCTCAGCGGTTCCGCGGCGCGCGGGTGATGAGCGGTGGCGATCATCGTGTCGCGATGGCGCTGGCCGTCGCCGGGCTGGTCGCCGACGGCGAGACAGTCATCGAGGACACGGCGTGCGTGGCGACCTCGTTTCCGCAGTTCGCGGTGATGCTCAACGCGCTGGCCGGCACGGACGCGGTGACGGTCGAGGACGCATGAGAGACAAGCCGGTGATCACGATCGACGGCCCGGCGGGCGCGGGCAAGAGCACCGCCGCGCGACTCCTCGCCGAGCGCCTCGGCTACACGCTGGTGCCCACCGGGGCGATGTACCGCGCCCTCGCGCTGAGCGTCATCCGGGCCGGCATCCCCGCGCGCGACGGCGAGGAGCTCCGAGCCCAACTGGCGGCGCGCGCCGTCGTGGTGAGGGCCGGGCGCGTCTACCTCGACGGCGAGGACGTGAGCGACGCCATCCGGACCCAAGAGGTCGCCCAGGTGACCTCGAGCATCACGATGCTGGCGCCGGTTCGCATGAAGGTCACGCCGCTCCAGCGCGAGATGGCGGCGGCCGGCGGCGCGGTCCTCGAGGGGCGCGACACCGGGACGGTCGTGTGCCCGGACGCCGAGGTGAAGTTCTACCTGACCGCGTCGCTCGAGGCGCGCGCGCGGCGCCGTCAGGCCGAGCTGGCGGCGGCCGGAACGCCGGCGTCGCTGGAGGCGATCACGGCCGAGCTCCGCGCGCGCGACACCCAGGACGAGACGCGTGCGCTGGCGCCGCTCCGGAAGGCGCCGGACGCGATCGAGGTCGACACCTCCGACCTCACCGTCGAGCAGGTGGTGGAGCGGCTGCTCGAGACGATCGAGCGCCGGCGCGGTGGCGCAAACCAGGTGGCATCCGCCCCGCCGGGGAACCGGCTCTACACGGTCTTGAGAATACCGACCCTCGGGATCGCGCGCACGATGTTCCGGCTGGAAACGAGAGGCCGCGAGAACGTTCCCGCGACGGGTCCGGTGCTGCTGGTCGCGAACCACTCGAGCCTCCTGGACCCGCCGCTCATCGGCTCCGCCACCAACCGCCAGCTGTGCTTCCTGGCGAAGGCGGAGCTGTTCGACCTGCCCCTGTTCGGCGGGTTGATCCGGCGACTCAACGCGCGCCCGATCCGGCGCGAGGGGGCCGATCCCGCCGCGCTGCGGACCGCGATACGGGTGCTCGAGGACGGCGGAGCCCTCCTGATCTTTCCCGAAGGTACGCGCGGCGACGAGGGTATCATCCGTTCCGCGAAGACCGGGGCCGGCATGCTGGCGGTGCTGAGCGGAGCGTCCGTGGTTCCGGTCTTCATCGAGGGCTCCGGCCGTGCCTGGCCGCGGGGTCGCAAGCTCCCGCGCCCGGCGAAGGTGACGGTCACGTTCGGCACGGCGCTCCGGTTCGAGGCCGAGCGCGGCGCCGATCGCAAGCGGCAATACGAGATTGCCAGCCGCGAGATGATGGAGGCGATCACGCGGCTCAAGGACGGAAGCACCGACCGCGCGCAGACGCGCTGGTCAGCGGTGTCGGCGGCTCGAAGCAAATAAATTTGACTGGAGGAACGGGTGGTATGAAGAACGACCCACGGAATTACCTCGGCGGACCGCGCGGGGAGGGCGGCGAAGCGGCCGAGGAACGGATGGAGGACTGGTACCAGAACGGCGTGACCGAGTTCGAGGAAGGCGAGGTGGTCCGCGGCCGCGTGGTCCACGTCGGCTCGAGCGAGGTGCTCGTCGACGTCGGGTACAAGAGCGAGGGCGCCATCCCGATCGAGGAGTTCCACCGCCACGGCACCCTGCCGAAGGTGGGCGAAGAGATCGAGGTGTACCTCGAAGCCAAGGAAGACTCCGAGGGGCTCATCGTCCTCTCGAAGGACAAGGCCGACAAGATCAAGGTCTGGGACGCGATCACCCAGGCCTACGAGAAGGGCGCGCCGGTGGAAGGCCGCGTGGTCGAGGTCGTCAAGGGCGGCCTCGCCGTCGACGTCGGCGTCAAGGCGTTCCTGCCGGGCTCCCAGGTCGACCTCCGTCCCGTGAAGAACCTGGCCTCGATGGTCGGCCAGACGATCCGGTCCAAGGTCATCAAGCTCAACCGGCGCCGCGGGAACGTCGTGCTCTCGCGCCGCTCGGTTCTCGAGGAAGAGCGCGAGGAGAAGAAGAAGCACACCCTCGAGGTGCTGGCCGAGGGGATGGTGCTCACCGGGACCGTCAAGAACATCACCGACTACGGCGCCTTCATCGACCTTGGCGGCATCGACGGGCTCCTGCACGTGACGGACATGAGCTGGGGCCGCGTCGGCCACCCGTCCGAGATCTTCCAGGTGGGCGACCAGGTCGAGGTCGTCGTCCTTCACTTCGACCGCGAGACCGGCCGGGTGTCGCTCGGCTACAAGCAGAAGTCGTCGGATCCGTGGGAGCGCGTCGAGAAGACGTACGCGGCCGGCACCAAGACCCGCGGCAAGGTCGTGAGCCTCACGAACTACGGCGCGTTCATCGAGCTCGAGCCCGGCGTCGAGGGGCTCGTGCACGTGTCGGAGATGTCGTGGACCCGGCGCGTGCGCCATCCCTCCAAGCTCGTCAATGTGGGCGACGACGTCGAGGTGATCGTGCTCGACGTGAACCGCGCCGCCAAGCGGATCTCGCTCGGCATGAAGCAGGTGGAGCCCGATCCGTGGGCGACCATCGAGGAGCGCTACCGGCCCGGCGCGCGGGTGGTCGGGCGCGTGCGGAACCTCACCGACTTCGGGGCGTTCATCGAGCTCGAGCCCGGCGTCGACGGGCTCCTGCACATCTCGGACATGTCCTGGACGCGGAACGTGGGGCACCCGTCGGAGATCCTCAAGAAGGGCCAGGAGCTCGAGACCCAGATCCTGAACCTCGACCGCGAGAACAAGCGGATCTCGCTCGGGCTCAAGCAGGTTCAGCCGGATCCGTGGACCACCGTCGCCCAGCGGTTCCCGATGGGATCGCGGGTCACCGGAAAGATCGTCCGCCTCACCGACTTCGGCGCGTTCGTCGAGCTCGAGCCGGGCGTGGACGGGCTCCTGCACATCTCGCAGATGTCCAACCGCCCGATCGGCCGGCCCGACGAGCTGGTCAGCGTCGGCGACGAGCTGACGCTGCTGGTCATCCGCGTAGACCCCAACGAGCGGCGTATCGGCCTCTCCCTCAAGGAGCTGGCGCACGCCATCGAGCCGCCGAAGGAGGCGGAGGGCGAGCGGGGCGGCGGACGTCGCGGCCGGCGCGGCGGCAAGCACCGTGACGACTACGAATACGACGACGAGGAATAGAGCAGTCCGTCGACGTACCGTCTTCGCTGCTGCGCTGTTGATCTACCTGGGAGTGGCCGCGCTCTTCGTGGCCGCTCTGTCCATGGCGCTCGCTCCCGAGGGCGGGGGCGGGTCGCTGTTCGGGGCACGCATCGCTCTCGTGGAGCTCGACGGGCCCATCATCGACGTCGACGAGCTGCTTCGCGAGCTCAAGGGCCATCGCGACAACCCGCTGGTCAAGGCGGTGGTGATCCGGATCAACAGTCCGGGGGGCGTGGTCGCGCCCACGCAGGAGCTGCACGCGGCCCTCACCCGGCTGCGCGAATCGGGCAAGCCGGTTGTTGCCTCGCTGGGCTCGGTGGCCGCCTCGGGCGGCTACTACGTGGCGGTCGCCGCCGACAAGATCTACGCAAGCCCCGGCACCCTCACCGGCTCGATCGGCGTCATCATGCGGCTCGCCAGCCTGGACGGACTCCTGAAGAAGGTCGGGGTCGACTTCGTCGTCGTGAAGGCCGGCCAGCTCAAGGACATCGGCAACTTCGCGCGCGCGATGACGCCCGAGGAGCGGCGGATCTTGCAAATGATGCTGGACGACGTGCACGGGCAGTTCATCGACGCGGTTGCCGCCGGCCGGAAGCTCGACCGCGCGCGAGTCCTCGCCTTCGCCGACGGGCGGATCGTCTCCGGCGCCCAGGCGAAGGCCTTGAACATGGTCGACGCGCTCGGGGGGCTCGAGGAGGCGCTCGACGGGGCGGCCGTGCTCGCCGGGATTCCGAAGCCTCCGCGCGTGGTAGGGCCCCGACGCCGGCTTTCGATCATGGATCTGGTCAGAAATCGGCTCGATCTTGGACAGTGGTCCGGTGTCCCGCCGGCCCTCTCGGTATTCAAGACGCCCCTCTACCTGATGGATTGAGAGAGACGCTTGGCGCGAAACAATCAAGCTTTGTACCAGGAGTGAGATCTCAACTTCGTGTTCTTATGGCTGAAAAGGCCGAACTGTTCAGGGCCGGTTCCAAGCTCACCTCCGGCCAACACAGCGTCGTGGCGAGGTTTCTCCCGTCTCGGGAAAGCGCACACGCGCGGCCGAGAGGGTGACGCCTAACCCCTTACGATGGTTGACATTCTCGAAAGTAGCGTGCTAGCGTGCTCATTGAGTTTGAGTCCGGGCTACCCGGAAATTGCGACGGGAGTAGACGATGACCAAAGCCGACCTCATCGACGAAGTTTCCAAGATCTCGAGCTTGACCAAGAAAGAGACGGAAACGATCGTCAACACCATCTTCGACAACATCACCGACGCCCTGTCGAAGGGGGACAAGGTCGAGCTTCGAGGCTTCGGAAGCTTCAGGATCC
>QHSM01000808.1 GCA_003221595.1 Candidatus Rokuibacteriota bacterium
CGGGGCGATCCGCGCCAAGGGGATCGGCCGCGATGCGCTGATCCATGCCGGCTCGAGCGATGCCCTGCGCTTCGGCCTCACGCCGGTCTACTTCGACATGATGCGGATCGGCACGATGCTGTTCGAGAACCCGTCGCCGGAGCACGTGAACTATCACTGGACGACCCACATCCTGCAGACCAAGACGCTCCCCGCGGGCTGGTGCGTCGACTACGACTGCAGGGTGGCGTTGCCTCACGCCACCAAGGTCGGCCTGCTCGGGCACATGCCCAAAGCCGACGTCACCTATCTGATCCGTGGCCGGAAGGTCGGCAAGCTGCTCGATCACGAGCACGTCGTCACGCTCGATCTTTCCGCCTTTCCGGACGTCAAGCCCGGCGAGGAGGTCACGCTGGTCCTGCCCGACGAGTACTCGCCCCTCGACACCTCGTCGACCGTGGCGCCGGTCACGCTCCGCGAGGCGCGCGCCGTCGGCTCGGAGGCGTCGTCGACATCCACGAAGACGAGGCGGCCGGCTTTCTGATGGAGCCCGAGGTCCGGAGGGAACCCCGGCGAGGGAGCTGGGAGATGAGCAGTATCAGCTCCGGTCATACCGTGACCACTGCGGAGCGCCGCCGGAAATTCTGGCTCGGCGTGCTTCGCGCCAGTGCGTTCACCGCGCTCCCGCGATGGACCCTCGAGCCGGTGGCCGGCGTCGGCGAGCACGAGGCGAGGATCCCCGATGAACTCGTGGCGGCGTTGCGCCGGCGGGCGGACGAACTGTCGGTGCCGCTCAGCTCGGTGCTGCTGGCCGGGCACGCCAAGGTGCTCGGCGCGCTGTCGGGGGAGCGCGAGGTCTCGACCGGCTACGCCGCCGTGAGGGGCCGTCCACCGTTGCCCTGCCGGTTGACGACTGGACCGCACTCGTGGCGGGCGTTGGTACTGGAGACTCATCGAGCCGAGTCAGAGCTGCTGTCGCACCGGGACTTTCCCCTCGATGATCTCAGGCGTGAGCTGGACCTGACCAAGCCGTTGTTCGAAACCGTGCTCGGTCCGGCGGCCGACGACGGCGGCGCGCTCGCCGAGGACACCGTCCTGCGGGTCGGCCTCTTGGAACATGACGGGCTCGTGTTGCGGCTGCGGTACAGGACCGACGTGCTCGACGCGGGTTGCGCCGCCCGGATTGCCGGCTATCACCTCACCGCGCTCGCGTTGATCGCCGCCGATCCGGATGCCGAGCACACGCGGCAGAGCCTGCTCTCCGCCGAAGAACTGCATTTCCAGCTCGATGGCCTCGCCGGGCCGCGCAGGACGCTGCCGGACCGCCGGCTCCACCAGTTGTTCGAGGTGCGGGCTCGAGCAAACCCGGACGCCGTCGCGGCCGTGCACGGCGACGGGCAGTGGACCTACCGACAGCTCAACGGCCGTGCCAATCAGCTCGCACGAGCCCTGTTGGCGCGGGGGCTGAGCCGCGAGGGCGTCGTCGCTGTCGTGACCGACCGCAACCTGGACTGGATGGCCGCCGTGCTCGCGATCTTCAAGGCCGGCGGCGCGTACCTGCCTATCGAGCCGCATTTCCCGGCCGATCGCATCGCGAGGACGCTCTCCCGGGCCGGCTGCCGGCTCGTGCTGACCGAACGAGGACCATGCCGACGGCGATCTCGGCGTCGACGTCGCGCCCGACCAGCTCGCCTACATCTACTTCACCTCCGGCTCCACCGGTGAGCCCAAGGGCGCGATGTGCGAGCACGCGGGCATGCTCAATCACGTTTGCGCGAAGATCCATGACCTGAGCCTCGGCGAGGGGCAGGTGGTGGCCCAGACGGCACCCCAGTGCTTCGACATCTCGCTGTGGCAACTGGTTTCCGCGCTCCTGGTCGGTGGGCGGACGCTGGTGGTCGAGCAGGAGGCGATCCTTGACGCGAAGCGTTTCATCGACAAGCTGATTGACGGCAGGGTCGCCGTAGTTCAGGTCGTGCCGTCCTATCTTGAAGTCCTCCTGTCCCATCTGGAGCAGCATCCCCGCCAGCTGCCTGACCTCAGATGCGTGTCGGTGACCGGCGAGGCGCTGAAGAAGGAGCTTACGCAGCGCTGGTTCGCGGCGCAGCCCAGGATCAAGCTGGTCAACGCGTACGGGCTTACCGAGACCTCCGACGACACCAACCACGAGATGATGGACCGGGTGCCCGACCGACAACGGGTTCCGCTTGGTCGACCTATCAGCAATGTGCACGTCTACGTGGTCGACGATCACCTGTCACCGGTGCCGCTCGGTGCACCAGGTGAGCTCGTGTTCTCCGGGGTGTGCGTCGGCCGTGGGTACGTCAACGATCCTGAGCGCACGCGGCTCGCCTTCATGGCCGATCCGCATCGCGAGGGCCGCCGGCTGTACCGGAGCGGCGACTTTGGCCGCTGGCTGCCCGAGGGCAAGCTGGAGTTCCTCGGTCGCCGGGATACCCAGGTCAAGATCAGTGGCTTCCGTATAGAGATCGGCGAGATCGAGAACACGCTGTTGCGGCTACCCGGCGTCCGCGATGGCGCAGTCGTGGTCACCGAGCGGGCCGACCACAGCAAGCGCCTCGTGGCCTTCTACTCCGGCCAGCGGCCACGCGATGCCAGTGTCCTGCGGGACCAGCTGGGCAAGTCGCTGCCCGAGTACATGGTGCCGTCGGCCTTCCATTGGCAGAAAAGTCTGCCGTTGACGGCCAACGGCAAGATCGACCGGAAGGCGTTGACGGTGCTCGCCGGAGAG
>QHSM01000511.1 GCA_003221595.1 Candidatus Rokuibacteriota bacterium
CAGAACCTCGAGCCCGCCTGGAGACTTGAGGTCGAGAGCGAGGCTCTTCTTGTTGCGATTGAGCGCGATGAACGTCGCGCTCTCCTTGCCCCAGTACGGGGGCGCCCACGCTCGCGCGTCGTCACCCCGCCCCGGGCGCTCCACCTTGACGACCTCGGCGCCCATGTCTCCGAGGATCTGGGTGCAGAAGGGTCCCGCGACGTTTTGTGTCAGGTCGGCGACGATCACGCCTTCGAGAGGTGGTCGCACGGCAGGGAGTCTATCATCGGGGGATACCAGGGGAAGGGGCCTCGCCGGGGCAATCCGGGCTCTGTCCCGTAGTTTTGACAGGTTCCGGGCGGCCCTTGCTAGAATCGATTTCACCCCCATGGCGCTCAATGCCGACGAACTGGCGCAACGCCTTGCCGCGCTGAGCGAGCGATTCGCGCGCCTCGCTCAGTCGCTCTCCCAGGCCGCCCAGCAGGCCCAGTCGGGGGCCCCTCCGGCGGAATCGCTGGTCGACGAAATCACCAGCATTCGTACGGAGTTCGTCGACGTCCGCCAGCGTGCCGTGGAGGCCACGAAGGCCCTCTCGATCAACGCCCCCGGCATGGCCGAGATCGACGGCCTGAAGACGCTCAAGCCGGTCGTCGACGCGGTGGCCCACGCGATTTCCGGCCAGGAAAAGCGGGCCGCCCTGTCGGAGGCCCGCACCAAGGTCATGACGGTACTCGACCGGATCCTGGCCATCTCCCACGTCGACGGCCCGAACTTCACCGCTCTTGTGCAGTGCCATGCCAAGGCCCGGGAGATCCGTCAGGCGGCCCAGGATCCCAGAGCGATCGACGGCGAGAACACCCCGGCGTTTCTCGAGAGCACGCCGTCGTTCGCCGCCCTACTCACGATGATCGAGAATCGCGACGCGCTCGACGACGACAGGTTCGCGGCCATCGAGGACGCCGTCACCCAGTCGTTTGGCAAGACGCTCGCGGTCGCGGCGACCCGCGGCAAGCTTGTGGTCGGGGCTGTGCCCGCGTCGGCCGCCGAGCGACCGGCTCCCGCGGCGCCGCGCGGCCTGGAACCGTCGCCCCGCATGGCGACATCCGCGCCGGCCGCACAGCCGCAACCGTCGCCCCGAGTCGCAGCACCCGCCGCTTCCGCGGCACCGGCCCAGCCCGCGGCGCCGCCGCCCGTGATCCTCGGAGGCCTGTCGGGCGGCTCGCCCGCGGCGCGAGCGGGATCAGGCGCCGAGCAGGGCGAAGCCACGCAGGCGGGCGAGCACGCCGCGCAGGACGAGGCGGCGCAGTGGTGGGTGTCGGCCTGGGCCCGCTGGACGAGCTGGAAGGGCACGCTCTCGTTCGCCGACGCGGTCAAGGAAGAGCTGGGGAAGTACAGCTACGTGCTGAGCGTTCCCATTCAGAAGAGCACGGACTACGAGGAAGGGCTCCTCGCGTACGGCTATTCGATTCTGCTCGACCATATCGAGCACCGCCACGCCGGATTCGTGAACAAGGCCCTGAACAGCCTCAAGACCTTCCAGCCCGGCGCCCCCGGCCAGCCCAAGAGTGTCGGCGCGCACCTCTACAACGTCCTGGTGACCGAGGGGCTGCTCACCGAGCATTACCCGGAGTTCGTCAAGGACGTCATGCTCGCCGCCGTGCCGGAGCCGGGGCTGTGGACGCACGCGCGGATCCTCGAGTCGACCACCGAGACGCGAATCTTCACCCACCCGAGCAACCGGATCGGCGATCCCGAGCACAACTCGCAGCGGCTGACGCAGGAGCGCCAGCGCTTCGCCGATCACCGGTTCCCCATCGTGGTGTCGCCGTTGACGACGCGATTCTTCGCGATCGCCGCCGACCTTCGAGAGCCCCGATCGATCGACGTGAAGCTTCTCGACGGCCGGAACGACTCCGATCAGGCGTGGCTCATGACCATGCCGCCGGTCGGACGGGCCGAGCTCAAGGCGGAGGTACTCCGGCTCTTCCCGGAAGGCACATCGGTGCCGGGGCTGGGTCGCGACTACGCGACGCTGTGGATCGCGGTGTTCAATTCGGATCCTCAGGCGGAGAAGAAGTACGACCTGACGCTGAGCCTCAAGCAGTCCTCCAAGCAGTCGGCCGGAACCTTCCGCTCGGTCAGAAGCGCCTAGGACTCAGGACTTCGCGGGGTCGGGTGCCTTCGGCTGCTCGACAGGCCGCAGGGGTGCGTCGGGTGGCCTCTGCTGGTCGGCGGCCTTCGCCGGCTCCCCGGCCCGCTCGAACGGACTCCGGCGCGGGGTGATCCCGAGCTTGGCGGCGATCTGGCTCATCGCCTGGGCGATTTCGTCCTTCTCGAGCCGGAGAAGGTGGTTCTCCCGCTTCAGGTCCTCGACTTCCTTGTGGAGCTTTTCTGCTTCCTTCTGTGCGGCGCTGGCCCGCTCACCCGCCTGATGGTCGCCCGCCATCAGCTCCGGCAGGAGGGCAAAAATCTGACGCGCCTCTTCGATCCACTTCGTGACGCGGGCTCGCGCTTCAGCAGCGGATGTTGGGTCCATGACCATCCTCACCTGCTCCCTGGCGCGCTCCGTCTCCGACGTCGTGGCCGGCGGGGCGACGGTTGCCTGCCGGCGAGTGAGTGCGACAACTTGTAGAATATCAGCGTAGCATCGGCTCTCGGAAATTCGCAATCCGGCCCTGGCGGGGGCTGATCAGCCCCCGAAGGCCCCCAAAACCCGCGTTTCGACGGGTCTCAGGGCGTCGCGAGCAGCGCCTCGATGAAGCGGCGGCCGGCCGGGCTGTCCCACGGCCTGGGTCCGGTCGCCCGTCCAACGAGCCGGCCCTGCCGGTCGATGATGTAGAGCGTCGGCGGGCCCCACACGCCGTAGACCTTGCCGGTCACATCACCGCTCCGGTCGATCAGTACGGGCGCCGTATAGCCGCGATCCTTCACCGTCTGCCGGACACGCTCGGGGTCCTCCTGGAAATCGATGAGGAGGACCTCAAACCCCTTGCCGCGATATTCCTGGTAGAGCTTCTGGACGGGAGGCAACTCCTCCCGGCAGGTCGGTCACCACGTGGCCCAGAAGAACAGCATCACGACCTTGCCGCGAAGCTCGGCCAGCGTGACGGTCTTCCCGGCAAGATCCGGCAGCGCGAAGGCCGGCGCCGCCTTGGGCGGCTCGTAGGGTTGCACCTGAACGCTGGCGAAGTCGGGCAGGGCAGCCGCCAGGGGAGCGAGCGCGGTCGAGGCGACCAGGGCCACAGCGGTGAGGGCGATCTTGAGTGACGGGCTCATGGGGGCAGCGTACCTCACCCACCAAGGGACGCGCTATGTGCTCCGCCGAAGCGCCTGGATCACCCGCTCCGGTGTGATCGGCTGGTCCGTGAGCATCACGCCCAGCGGGGCCAGCGCGTCGTTGACCGCGTTGAGGATCGCCGCGGGCGCGCCCGTCGCGCCCGCTTCGCCGGCGCCCTTGAAGCCGCCCGCGATGCCCGGGGCGGGCGTTTCGATGTGATGCGTCTCGATCGGCGGGACGTCGTCGGCAGTCGGCACCGCGTAGTCCATCAGCGTGGCCGAGAGAAGCTGACCGGCCTCGTCGTAAACGCAGTGCTCGCAGAGCGCGCCGCCGAGACCCTGGGCGACCCCGCCGGCGATCTGGCCCTCCACGAGCGCCGGATTGACGATCCGCCCGCAGTCGTCGACGGCGACGTAGCGCAGCACCCGCACCTTCCCGGTCTCGATGTCGACGTCGACGACCGCGAGGTGCGCCCCGTTGGTGAAGGTCCACGCCGCGGGATTCGTGTAGTGCACGGTCGCCTCGAGGCTCGGCTCGACGCCGCGCAGCTCGTTCGACCGGAAGTGAACCGCGCGGGCCAGGTCGCCGAAGCTCAGACCTCGCTCGGGACTCCCGCGGATCAGCGCGCGGCCCTCGAGGAGCTCGACGTCGGCAGGGTGCGCCTCGAGGAGCGCCGCCGCGAGCGTCCGGATCCGGTCGCCCAGCGCCCGCGCCGCGAGCAGGGTGGCGCTGCCGCCGATCGGCATCCCTCGACTCGCCCACGTGCCGCCGCCGTACGGCACCATGGCCGTGTCGCCCGAGTGCACGGCGACGCGATCGAGCGACACGTCGAGCTCGGTCGCGATGATCTGCGCCAGCGCGGTGTGCGTGCCCTGTCCCTGGTCGGTGACGCCGACCAGCGCGGTGACGGCGCCGCCGGGCTCCAGGCGAACCGTCGTGCCCTCCTGGCCGGAGATCGGCGCGCCGCCGACCCCGTAGAACTGTGCGCCCGGGCCCGTCAATTCGACGAAGCACGCGAGCCCGATCCCGACGTGCCGTCCCGCGCCGCGGGCCGCCGCCTGCTCGCGCCGGAGGCGGTCGTACGCCGCGACCTCCAGGAGTCGGGCGAGCGCGGCGTGATAGCTGCCGCTGTCGTAGACGTTGCCGGAGGCGGTCGTGTACGGGAAGTCCTCGGGGCGCACGAGATTGCGGCGGCGTAGCTCGGCGGGATCGATCCCGAGATCGCGGGCGACGAGCTCGACCATGGTCTCGGTGACCGCGGCGGCGATCGGATGCCCCACGGCGCGGTACTGCGAGGTGACGACCTTGTTCTGCGCGACGACGCGCAAGGCGCCGTCGTAGTGCCGCACGCGATACGGACCCGGCAGGAGGCGGAGCACCTGGCCGCCTTCCACCACGCTCGAGCGCGGATAGGCCGAGTAGGGACCGACCGCCGCCTCGATCGAGGCGCGCATCGCCGTCAGGACGCCGTCGCGGTCCGCCGCCACCTCGACGCGGATGGTCTGCTCGCGGGCGTGGATGTCGGACAGGAAGGACTCGCGCCGGTCGGCGACGAACTTCACGGGACGGCCCAGCGTCAGCGCCATCGCGCACGCGGCCATGTCGTCCTGGTAGACGTGGATCTTGATCCCGAAGCTGCCGCCGACGTCGGGCGCGATGACGCGCAGGCGGTGCTCCGGAAGGCCGAAGAGCTCGGCGAGCACCGCCTGCATCATGTGCGGCACCTGGGTGGAGATCCACACCGTGAGCGCGCGCGTCGCCGGCTCGTAGTCGGCGACGAGGCCGCGCGGCTCGAGCGGCACGCCGGTGTGCCGTCCGGTCGTGAACGTGCGCGTCCAGACGCGATGGGCGGCGGCGAAGGCGCCGTCGGGGTCGCCCGCGGCGAGCCGAGTCTCGTAGAGCAGGTTGTCGCCGAGCTCCGGGTGGATGAGGGGCGCGTCAGGGGCGAGCGCCGCGGCCGGCGTGAGCACCGGCGCAAGCGGCTCGAACTCGACGTCGACGAGCGCGGCGGCGTCCTCGGCGGCGGCGCGGCTCTGGGCGGCGAGCGCCACGATCGGCTCGCCGACGTAGCGCACGCGCCCCACCGCGAGCGGCAGCATGGCGCCGGTCTTCATGCCCTTGTAGTGGAGGAGCACGCCGCGGTAGGGCTTGCAGAGCCGCGCGACATCTTCCCCGGTGAGCACGCCGACGACGCCGGGCGCGCGCCGGGCCCCGTCGAGCGCGACGCGCGCCAGGCGCGCGTGAGCGTGCACGCTGCGCACGAACGCGACGTGGACCATGCGCGGCAGCGTCAGGTCGTCCACGTAGCGGCCGCGGCCGGTGAGCAGGCGCGGATCGTCGCCGCGTTTGACGCGCGCTCCGATGTGGCCCGCCGGCGCCGGCACGGGCGGGACTCTATCACGGCCATCGCGATTGTTGACACTCGCCGACCGGCCCCCTATCATCGGCGCCACCCGAACGCGTTCGCACTTCATGATGTCCAGACGGAGGTGGCCATGCATCGACGCGAGTTCCTGACCACCGCGGCGGCCGGCACGAGCATCCTCGCCTTTCCCGCCGTGCTGCGCGCGCAGAGCAAGGATCCGATCCGGATCGGCTTTCCCCTTCCGCTGACCGGAACCTTCGCCGCCATCGCCGCCGACATGAAGCGCGGCGCCGAGCTCGCGTGGGAGGAGATCAACGCAAAGGGCGGCATCATGGGCCGGAAGCTCGAGGTCCTCTTCCGCGACGACGAGCTCAAGCCGGCCGTCGGGGCGCAGCGCACCAAGGAGCTGATCGAGAACCAGAAGGTGGACTTCGTGGTGGGCGGGCTGGCCGCGCACGTGCAGATGGCGATCAACGAACAGACCAAGGCGGCCAAGAAGCTCTACATCTCGGTGAGCCAGTCCGACGAGATCAGCG
>QHSM01000512.1 GCA_003221595.1 Candidatus Rokuibacteriota bacterium
CGACGCGCGCGAGGCAATCTCGGTCGACTGGACGCCGTTACCAGCCGTCGCGACGCTGGACCAGGCGCTGGCCGCGGACCGCGTCATCTTCCACCGTCGCCATCGCGCCGGTGACGTCGATGGGGCTTTCGCGCGCGCGGCGCTCGTCGTGGGCGAGACGTTCGCGCACGGCCGGTGCGCCCCCATGCCGATGGAGCCGCGCGGCATGATGGCGGACTGGGACGGCGAGACCCTGACGCTGTGGTCGCCGAGCCAGTGCCCGTCGCTCCTCCGTACCGCGCTGGCGGCAGCCCTCGACCTCCCGGAAATGCGCATCCGGGTCGTGACGCCCGACGTCGGCGGTGGCTTCGGACTCAAGATGCAGGTCTTCCCCGAAGACGTCGCGGTGGCGGCGCTCGCGCGGATGCTCCAGCGGCCTGTGAAATGGATCGAGGAGCGCCGTGAGAATCTGGCGGCGGCGTCGCAGGCGCGTGAGGGGCGGACGGCGGTCGAGATCGCCGCGGCGGCCGACGGCACGCTGCTGGCTATGCGGGCGCGCATCGTGTCCGATGCGGGCGCGTATCACGCGTATCCGACCACGGCGGCGCTCGAGCCTCTGGGAACCGCGAGCATCCTGCCCGGCCCTTACCGGGTGTCGGCGTACGAATACGACACGAGGGCCCTGGCCACGCACAAGCCGCCGCTCGGGGCCTACCGCGGCGTCGGCATGACGATGGGCGCGTTCGTCATGGAGCGCATGCTCGACCTCGTCGCCGAGCGCGCGGGCCTCGACCCGGCCGAGATCCGGCGGCGCAACCTTCTCCCGCGCGAGGCCTACCCGTTCAAGTCGGCGACCGGGCTGACCTACGACAGCGGCGACTTTCCCAAGGCGCTCGAGCAGGTGCTGGCCGCGGTCGGGTACGAGGAGCTGCGGCGGACGCAGGCGAAACAGCGCGCCACGGGTCGCCTTGTCGGCATCGGCATCGCGTGCTACACCGAGTACACCGGAATGGGCTCGACGATCTTCCGACTGCGCGGGATGACCGAGGTGCCGGGTATCGAGGCGGCCACGGTGGCCGTGGATCCCGACGGGACGGCCAGGTGCTCCGTGAGCTTCCCGACGCAGGGGCAGGGGCATGGGACGACGATCGCCCAGCTCGTCGCCGATCGATTGGGCCTGGCGCTCGAGCACGTCCGCCTCGAGCCCGGTGACACCTCCCGCTCGCCGCGCGGCAGCGGTACGTTCGGTAGCCGCGGAACCGTGGCGATGCTGGGCAGCGCCGGAGCCGCCGCCGATCTGGTCGCCGAGAAGATTCGAGCGCTCGCGGCTGATCGCCTGGAGGCGAGCGCGGCCGACGTGGTGCTGGCGGCCGGGCGCGCTGCCGTGCGGGGCTTCCCCGATCGCGCCGTGAGCGTGGCCGAGATCGCGCGGGTGGCGTACGCTCCGCCGCTCGGCGGGCTCCCCGGCGGCCAGACGCCCGGGCTCGCCGCCACGGTGTTCTTCGATCCGCCCGGGGCGACCTTCTCCGGCGCGGTGCACGTCGCCGTCGTCGAGATCGATCCGGAGACCGGCCGCGTCGGCGTCGCGCGTTATGCGCTCGTCGAGGACTGCGGGACGGTGATCAACCCCATGATCGTCGAGGGCCAGATTCACGGCGCCGTCACGCAGGGCCTCGGGGAAGCCCTGCTGGAAGACGTCGTCTACGACGAGAGCGGCCAGCTCCTGACCGCGACGCTGATGGACTACGCCGTACCCAGGGCCGACGATCTGCCCGAGCCCGAGATCGGCCATCTCGAGACGCCGTCCCCCATCATGCCCGGTGGTGTGAAGGGTATGGGCGAGGGGGGAACGATCGGCGCGCCGGCGGCGATCGCCAACGCGGTCGCGGATGCCATGCGTCACCTGGGCGTGCGAATCACGGCCTTGCCGATCCGCCCCGAGTCGCTCCTCCGGCGCGCCGCGGCGCGCCTCGACCCGCCGTCATGAGGATCTAGAGAAATGGGAAAACAGGATATCGAGATCGCCCGTGCAGTGAAGCTCCAGCCGATCCAGGCGATCGGCGAGCTGCTCGGGCTCAACGGCAACGACCTCGAGCCGTACGGGACCTACAAGGCGAAGATCCGCTGGGACGTGATCGAGCGCTCGAGCGCGCGTCCGGACGGCGCGCTCGTGCTCGTGACGGCGATGACGCCGACGCCCGCGGGCGAAGGCAAGTCGACGACCACGATCGGGCTGGCCGACGGGCTGCGCCGGCTCGGCAAGCGCTCGATCGTCGCGATGCGCGAGCCTTCGCTGGGCCCGGTCTTCGGCGTCAAGGGCGGCGGGACGGGCGGCGGCCACACCCAGGTGGCGCCGATGGAGGACATCAACCTCCACTTCACGGGCGACATGCACGCGATCGGTGCCGCGCACAATCTCCTGGCCGCGATGCTCGACAACCATCTCGCTCAGGGCAACCCGCTCAACCTCGACACCCGGCGGATCACCTGGCGGCGGGTCCTGGACATGAACGACCGCGCGCTCCGGCGCCTCGTGATCGGCCTGGGTGGGCCGGCGCACGGCGTGCCGCGCGAGACCGGCTTCGACATCACCGTCGCCTCGGAGATCATGGCGATCCTGTGCCTGGCCCGCGACCTGCAAGACTTCAAGGCGCGGGTTGAGCGCGTCGTGGTGGCCGACCGCGGCGAGGGGCCGTTCGTCACGGCGCGCGATCTCCGCGCCGCCGGCGCGATGGCCGTGCTCATGAAGGACGCGATCAAGCCGAACCTGGTCCAGACGCTCGACGGCACGCCGGCGCTCGTGCACGGCGGCCCGTTCGGCAACATCGCGCACGGCTGCAACAGCCTCATCGCCACGCGTCTGGCGCTCAAGCTCGGCGAGATCGTCGTCACCGAGGCCGGCTTTGGCAGCGATCTCGGCGGCGAGAAGTTCGTGAACATCAAGTGCCGCACGGGCGGCCTGGTACCGTCGGCGGCCGTCATCGTCACCACCACGCGCGCCCTGGCGACGCACGGTGAGGAGAATCTGGCCAAGCACGTCGAGAACGTCCGGCTCTACGGGCTCGCGCCGGTGGTGGCGTTGAACCACTTCACCGACGACACCGACGCGCAGATCGGCCGGGTGATGTCGATGTGCAAGACGCTCGGCGTTCCCTGCGGGGTGTCGCGCGGCTGGGAGCTCGGCGGCGCCGGAGTGACCGACCTCGCCGGGATGGTGCTCGAGGCGATCCGCACGGGAGATCGCGCGGGCTTCCGGTACCTCTACCCCGACGATCTCAAGCTGACGGCGAAGCTCGAGACGATCGCCACGAAAATCTACGGCGCCGACGGCGTGACCTTCGCGCCGACGGCCGCCGCCAAGCTGGCCCGCTACGAGTCGCTCGGCTATGGCCGGCTGCCGGTGTGCGTCGCCAAGACGCAGAATTCCCTCAGCGACGACCCGAAGCGGCCGGGCCGGCCACGAGGGTTCACCGTCACGATTCGCGACGTCGCCCTCTCCGCGGGCGCCGGCTTTGTCGTCGCGTACGCCGGCGATATCCTGACGATGCCCGGGCTTCCCAAGGTGCCCGGCGCCGAGGGGATCGACATCGACGCCGGCGGCAACATCGTCGGGCTCTTCTGAGGGACCTCGAGGCGCCTGTGCTACCATCTTTCGCAGGGCGATGCGCGTGGTCCTTCCTGGAGCCGGTAGCTCACTGAGCGCTCCTGATGGCCCTCGTCGGCCCGGACCCACCCCCCGGAGGCATGACACTGTGGATGGAGCAGAAGGGCCTGTCGATCTCGCGGTCGCGCTGCGCTGGCTCGGGGGCGATCAGGCATTGCTCCGCGAGCTGGTCGGCATCTTCGTCGACGACGGCCCCAGGCGGCTCGAGGCGCTCCGAGAGGCGATGAAGGCGGCCGACGTCCAGCAGCTCGAGCAGGTCGCCCACAGCCTGAAAGGATCGGCCGCCATCCTGGGAGCGGCGCGACTTCAGGAGTCGGCGCTGGCGCTCGAGGAAGCCGCGCACGACGGCCGCGCCGAGAACGGCGTCGACCTCGTCGCGGACATCTCGCGCGAGATCGAGCGGGTCCTCGCATTTTTCGCCGACCCGGCCTGGGCGGAACGCCTGGACGCCGAGCCCGCGTCATGAGAGTGCTCATCGTCGACGACGAGCCGATCGTCCGGCGACTGCACGAGGCCTCCCTGACCTCGTGGGGCTACCAGGTCGTCACCGCGCCCAGCGGCGAGCAGGCCTGGGAGATCTTCCAGCAGGACGATCCGCCATCGCTCGCGATCCTGGACTGGACGATGCCGGGGATGGACGGGCTCGAGCTGTGCACGCGGATCCGCACGATGGGCCGGGAGCCGAAGCCCTATCTCATCTTCGTGACCGCCAAGGCGCGGACGCAGGACATCGTGACCGGCCTCGGCGCCGGCGCCGACGACTACATCGTCAAGCCGTTCGAGCGCGAGGAGCTGCACGCGCGGGTCCAGGTCGGATTCCGCATGCTCGAGCTTCAGGCGGCGCTCGCGGACCGGGTGCGCGAGCTCGAGGAAGCGCTCACCCGGGTCAAGCAGCTCCAGGGGCTCCTTCCGATCTGCTCGTATTGCAAGAAGGTGCGCGACGACCAGAACTACTGGCAGCAGGTCGAGACCTACATCGAGGGGCACTCGGACGCCCAGTTCACTCACGGGATCTGTCCCGATTGCCGGCAGAAGTACGTCGAGCCGGAGCTCAACCGGCTGCGCAAGATCCGAGAGGCCCGCGGCTCCGAGCCATGATCGCGTTGCGCCGGGCCGACCGTCACGCCTGGGTGCAGGTGGCGCGCGGCGCCGTGACGCTGGACGGCCAGCCCCTGTGGCAGAGCGACGGCGCCGCCGTCAGCGAGCAGTCCTCGCTCCGGCTCATCGGAATCGAGCCCGCCGAAGTGCTGGTCTTCGACCTGCGCTAGCGCGGCGTCAGGATCGTTTCGCCGGCGGGAGAGGTCGGCCGTAGCCGGGCTCGCACGGCGACCCTCGCGTTCGCCAGGGCCTGCCGGGCGACGATGCTCAGGCAACGGCTGAGCGTCAACGGGCGGCTCACGATGCTGAGCCGGCCGTGCTTGACCGCCGCCAGCACCGACTCCACCGAGAGATCCGCCTCGATGAGCGAGAACGTCGTTCCGAACTGCTCGTCGAGATGGCTATCGGACGTTCCGAGCAGCGGCAGGCCCACCGCGGCGGCGAGCTTGACGGCCGGTCGATTGAAGTCGATGCGCGGCGTGTAGAAGTGGCTGAACTCGATCGCGTCGAACAGGTCGATCTGCTGCCAGAGCCGCTCGCGAAGGCAGTAGGACGCCGGGAACAGGGGATGGGGCGCCGCCACGAGCCACTCGGGCGTCCGGTACCGGCGAAGATCGGCGAACGTCCGGAGCTTGTCGGCCTCGACGTCCGCGTTGTAAACGAGCACGTGCCGGCCCTCGACCGTCGCCTCCACGCCTGGAATCAGTAGCACGTCGTGGTCGCGGGCGAACGAGGCGAGGTCGTCGCTGTACGTGATCGTGTCGTGGTTGGTGATGCTCAGCACGCGATAGCTCGCCCGGGCGGCCCGGACGATCATGTCGCGGGCGCTGTAGGCAATCGAGGGCTCGGCCTCGCGCGTATGAACGTGCAGATCGGCCCGAAGTCGCGCAAGCATCGCGCTCTTTCCGGAGCAAGGCCGATACCAGCCCCGACGGGAGCGGTCAAGTACGTGTATTTCTTGATGTCGCTCCGGCCGGGGGTTCTGGGAACGGG
>QHSM01000809.1 GCA_003221595.1 Candidatus Rokuibacteriota bacterium
CAAGCGCCGCTCTTGAATTCGAAAACAGTAGTCGACGTCACCGAACGCGACCCGGAAATCCTCGTCGAGACCCCCCAACGCCTCGAAGAGGGAGCGGCGCGTCATCATGCAGGCTCCGGTCACCGCACCACAGTTCGTCGTAGCGTGAGCGAGGCCGAGATAACCCTTCCAGTTGAGGTGGACGGCGTGGCACGGGATGCCTCCACGGGTGACGAGAGCCATGCCTTCGTGTTGGGGTGTGCCGTCGTGGTAGAGCAAGCGGGCTCCGACCACGCCTACCTCCTCGCGTTGGGCATGTTCCAGGAGCGCCTCGATCCAGTCCGCGTTGATCGGCTCCACATCGTTGTTGAGCAAGAGCAGGAAGTCCCCGCTTGCGGCGGCGGCGCCAACGTTGATGAGCCGTGAGAAGTTGAACGGCTCATCGACGCGAATCACCTTGATTTGGCGAGACGCAAGCAAGGTTCGGGTTGCCTCCTCGACACTCCCGTTGTCGACCACGATGATCTGGAGTGGCCGATATCGGCTGGTCTCCAGCGTGTCGAGACACCGCGCGAGTAGCTCGGCTTTGTCGCGGGTCGGGATGATCACGGAGATGGACGGGTTCCCTCGTATGCGGCGGCGAACGCGGTACCAGCCGAGCACCGGTGTATCTTCCACCACGCCGTCGATGGCGCGGCGCCTCAACGCCTCGGACAGCGCCCGTCTACCCCCCTCGTGTGCCTCGCGCACCTTCGCCTCGGCCTTGCCGCTCGACGCGACGGTCATTCGGGACGTGTGCAGGGGCAAGGCGACGTGGCCGATGTGTTCCGTTCGCTCCGTGACGCGCAGCGCCAGGTCGTAGTAAGCGTTCACGGAGGCGTCGCAGGCAAGCGTTTGTCTTGGTCGGAGTAAACGAGGTCCAGACCCCCTTGCTCGTCGAGAAGCTTGACGATGTGATACAGGGCGTCTGGCCTCAGCTCGTCCCCGCTGTGCAGGAAGCCCACGAACTCACCCGTTGCGGAGGACAGGACAGCGCTCGCGGCGGCGTGGGCGCGCCCATTCTCGCCGACGGCGATGAGCCGTACTCGGTCGTCCCGTGCAGCGGCCTGCTCCAGGACGGCCGCGACCGCGACCTCGCGCGAACGGGCGTCCGCAATGCACAGCTCCCACTGGTCGTAAATCTGCGCGCAAACCGAGTCTATCGTCGCGCGGAGGTACGCCGGGTCCGCCTCGTCAACGGGCATGAGGAGGCTCACCTTCGGGCGGTACGATAGTTCCTTTGCCGCCTCTTCCAGGGCGCCCCTGTCCCTCGGCGTCCACCCGTGAAGCTCCAACCAGCGCTGATACTGGTCATCGACGGTCGTGTTGGTATCCGTCCCCGCCGCACTCGCGGGGATGGGCTGGGCCCCTCCCGCAAGACCGGCCGGCGACACGGGCTCTCGCGGGAGCTCCGGTGAGCGGCCGCGAAGTAACTTTGGAGCCCACTTCCAGACCTCGACCAGACGCAGGAAGGACGCGACGAAGCCGTGGTCGGTGAAGAACGCGAGTCCACCGAGCAAGGCCGCATGGATTCTCCCCCTCAGCGTGCCCGGCGGGGCGATCGTACCGAGGAGTCGGCGTATCCGCTCCAGCAGGCGGTAGCTCGCCTTCTCACGGATCGCGATGAGCTGTCGCGTCGCCTGCTGAAGG
>QHSM01000513.1 GCA_003221595.1 Candidatus Rokuibacteriota bacterium
CGCCTCGGGCCTCGAACAGCGGCATTCAGCCCCCCGGCGTCGTGAGCTCGCGCTGGCGCCGCCGCGCCGGGAAGATGCCCTGCGGCCGGAAGATCATCATCAGCACGAGGATGATGCCGAAGACCATCCGCTCGTACTTGGCCGGCTCGAACTGGGTCGGGAGGTCGGCGAGGCTGTAGCCGAGCACGGTGACCCCGGCGTTCTTCAGCTCGTTGAGCCAGAGCGAGAATCCCTTGAGCACCTGGAGATTGAGCACGGTCACGACGGTCGCGCCGAGGATGGCGCCGGGAATCGAGCCCATGCCGCCGAGGATGACCATGGCGAGGACGCCGATCGACTCGAGAAACGTGAACGACTCCGGGTTGATGAAGACCTGCTTGGCCGAGAACAGCACGCCCATGGCCCGCGCGGCCAGCTCGTCCTCGCGGATCGCCTCCCAGGCACGGCCGATGTGGGAGTCCTCCAGGCGGCGGTTGACGATGACGACGACGACCACGAGGAGCAGGACCAGGAAATAGAAGTACTCGCCGTACGGCAGCCCGAGGGGCGTCGGCGGTCGGGAGATGGGGGTGATCCCCTTGGGGCCGTTGGTGAGGTTGATCGGCTTGTCGAGATTGTTGGCGAGGACGCGGATGACCTCGCCGAAGCCCAGCGTGACGATAGCGAGGTAGTCACCGTGGAGCCGCAGTACCGGCAGGCCGAGGAGAATTCCGGTGACGGCCGCGGTGCACAGTCCGATGAGGAGGAACGGGTAGAACCATCCGCCGGCCAGCGGGAAGCCGCCGCCGAAGATGATGTTGGCGTGCGGGGAGCCGAAGATGGCCCAGGAATACGCGCCGACCGCGAAGAAGGCCACGTAGCCGAGATCCAGGAGGCCGGCCAGCCCGACGACGATGTTGAGGCCGAGCGCCAGCACGACGAAGATGCCGACCTGGGTCGCGACCTCGAGGTAGTAGCCGTTGAAGTAGCCGATCACCGGCATCAGGACCAGGAGCGCGACGACCAGGAGGCTCCAGCGCAAGAGCTCGGGGATCCGCGCGCGGTAGACGAACACGAGCGAGCCCTGAAAGAGGAGGAAGATGAGCACCGAGCGGGGAAACGTGGCGACCCCGAGCGCCGAGGCCGCCATCAGACCGATGCTGAGCAGCGTCTGGATCACGCGCGCTCCCGGACAACTTCGCCGAGAAGGCCCTTGGGCCGGAAGATGAGAATCAGGATCAGCGCCGAGAACGCGAAGATGTCCTTGTACTCGGCGCCGAACGCGCCTCCGGTGAGCAGCGAGAGGTACGACGCCGCGAACGCCTCCAGGAGCCCGAGGACGAGGCCGCCGACCATCGCGCCCGGAATGTTGCCGATGCCGCCCAGCACGGCCGCCGTGAACGCCTTGAGCCCGGGAATGAAGCCGCTGTAGGGGTTGATCAGCCCGTACTGAACCCCGAAGAGCACGCCGGCCGCTCCGCCCATCGCGCCGCCGATCAGAAACGTGAGCGAGATGATCCGATTGACGTCGATACCCATGAGGCTCGCCGCCGCCTGATCCTCGGCCACGGCCCGGATGGCCGTGCCGACCTTCGTCCGGTTGACGATCAGGTGAAGCGCCCACAGCATCAGCAGCGCGCTCACGATCACGACGAGCGACTTGACCGACACGTCCATCGTTTCGGTCAGCTCGAGGCGGAGGTTGAGGGCGTCGATGGACGGATAGACGAGGTTGAACGCGTTGCGCCAGAGCGACTCGACGAGCCGGATGAGGTCCTGCAGGAAGAACGAGACGCCGATGGCGGAGATGAGGGGAATCAGCCGGGGCGCTCCGCGGAGCGGACGATACGCGATCCGTTCCACCGTGACCGCCAGGAGCCCGCTGGCGGCCATGCCGGCCATCAGCGCCAGCAGCAGGACGAAGGGCCACGGAAATCCGTCGAGGAGCCCCCGGGCCTGCAGGCCGAGGAGGATCTCGACGCCGACGAAAGCGCCCGCGATGAAGATCTCGGAGTGAGCGAAGTTGATGAACTCGAGGACGCCGTACACCATCGTGTAGCCGAGCGCGATCAGCGCATACATGAAGCCGAGGATGATGCCGTCGAGGAGCACTTCAGGAAAGATCCGGACGAGCAGATCGAAGTCCATGCCCATAAAGACCGGGCGGGGCCGGTGAGGGCCCCAGCCGGAACCTGTCGTCGTTCTCAGGCTCCAGCGGGGGCCCTCACCGGCCCCGTCTGGTCAGACGCTACTTCTTGAGGGGCGGCGCTGCGATGGCGAGGCGCTTCGCTTCCTTGTTCTCTCCCCACTTCTCGGGGTTGTCGCTGGTCACCTGCATCACGTAGTACGACGCCTTCTTGGGGTCGCCCTTGTCGTCGAACTCGATGGTCCCCGTCATGCCCGCGTACTTGACCTTCCGGATGGCGGCCGCCACGGTGGCACGCGTCGGCGCCTTGCCGCCGGCCACGGTGGACTCGATCGCCTTGAGGGCGATGGCGGTGGCGACGTAGGACTCGGATGCGTAGGGCTCTGGGTTCTTGCCGAACTTCTTCTTGAAGTCGTCGCCGAACTTCTTGGCCTGCGGGCTCGTGGAGGGCGCCGCCGCCGTCGTGTAGTAGAGGCCGACGAGGGTCTTACCGCCGATCTTCACCAGATCGGACGAATCGAGACCGTCCGGCCCCAGGAACTTCGCCTTCACGCCCTTCTCGCGCGCCTGCTTGAAGAACGGCCCGCCCTGGTCGTAGATGCCGCCGAAGTAGACGAGATCGGGGTTCTTGGCCTTGATCGGCGTGATGATCGGGTCGAAGTTCGATTTCTCTTCGGTGCCCTCGAAGGCGACGACCTTCACGCCCTTCTTTTCCGCCTCGGCCTTGAACGCCTCGGCGACGCCCTGACCGTAGGTGGTCTTGTCGTGAACGACGTAGACGGACTTGACCTTCAGGGTCTGAGCGGCGAACTCGGCGCCGACCGGTCCCTGGACGTCGTCGCGGCCGCAGACGCGATTGACGCTCGGGTAGCCCCGGTCGGTGATCTTCTCGTTCGTGTTCGCCGGCGAGATCATCGGGAGGTCGACTTCCTTGTAGACCTCGGACGACGGGATGGCGACGCCGGAGTTGAGATGGCCGATCACGACGAGGATGTCCTTGTCGGCGATGATGTTCTTCGCGTTGGCCACGCCGACGTCGGGCTTGGCCTGATCGTCGAACGGAACCAGCTCGACCTTGAAGCCCTGCTTCGTGAGATTGCCTCTGAGCTGCTCGAGGGCGAGCTGCGCGCCCAGCTTGATGCCCTCGCCGAGGGCCGCCTGACCGCCGCTGAGGGGGCTCTGGGTGGCGATCTTGATGGTGCCCTTGCCCTGGGCCCCGAGCTCGGACGCCGGAACCAGCGCCACGGCCAGAACCGCGAGGAGCGCTTGAACGAGGCGGACCCTGTGACGGATCATCGCTGCCCTCCTTAGAGTTCGGTTAGGTGACGAATGTGGTCGGCGCCGCGTCGATTATATCGACCCGGTCGCACGCGCCGTGAGGAATTCAGGAGCCACGGCCCGCCAGAGAGGCATCAGCTCCGGCGGCGTACCAGCCCGACGCTGCTCACGCGCCCCTCGAGGAAGGCGGGATCGTCGAGGAGCCTCAGGTGGAAGGGGATCGAGGTCTTGACGCCCTCGAGGATGGTCTCGCGGAGGGCCCGTCGCATCCGGTCGATGGCCTCGGCCCGGTCCGCCCCGCGCACGACGATCTTGGCCAGGAGCGAATCGTAGAACGGCGGCACCGCGTACGGCGCCATGAGATGGCTGTCGACCCGCACGTTGAAGCCCCCGGGGGGCACCCACGCCGTGACCCGTCCAGCGCTCGGGGCGAAGGTCTCGGGGTCCTCCGCGTTGATCCGGCACTCCATGGCGTGGCCCTCGAACCGCACGGCGTCCTGGCCGTAACCGAGCGGCTCGCCGCCGGCGATCCGGATCTGCTCGCGCACCAGGTCGATGCCGGTGAGGATCTCGGTCACGGGGTGCTCGACCTGGATTCGCGTGTTCATCTCGATGAAGTAGAAATGACCTGCCCCGTCGACCAGGAACTCGACGGTCCCCGCGTTCACGTAGTTGACGGCCGCGGCGACGGTAAGCGCAGCCCGGCGCAGCCCCTCGTGCGTCTCGGCCGGCAAGAGCGGCGCCGGCGATTCCTCGAGGAGCTTCTGGTGGCGCCGCTGGACCGAGCAGTCCCGCTCACCGAGGTGGATGCGCAGGCCGTTGCGGTCGCCCAGCACCTGGACCTCGACGTGGCGCGCGTCCTGGATGAACTTCTCGCAGTACACCTCCGACGAGCCGAACGCGGCGCCGGCCTCCGACTGGCAGGCGTCGAAGGACTGCGCGACTTCGGCCCGCTCCTTGACGATGCGCATCCCGCGCCCGCCGCCGCCCGCCGCGGCCTTGAAGATGAGCGGGTAGCCGATCCGCTCGGCGACCTCGAGCGCCTCGGCGGAGTCCTTCAGCGGAGCCTCGCTGCCGGGAACGATGGGCACGCCCGCCTGCATCGCGATCTGGCGCGCCTGGGCCTTGTCGCCCATGAGTCGGATCGCCTCGGGCGAGGGCCCGATGAACGTGATGGAGCACGCGCGGCACACCTCGGCGAACGCCGGATTCTCGGCAAGAAATCCGTAGCCCGGATGGATGGCCTCACTGTCGGTCACCGCGGCGGCGGAGATGATGGCGGGGATGTTCAGATAGGAAAGCCGGGCCGCGTCGGGCCCGACGCAGATCGTCTCGTCGGCGAGCTTCACCGGCAGCGAATGGGTGTCGGCCTTGGAATGGGCGAGCACCGAGCGGATGCCGAGCTCGCGACACGTGCGGATGACACGCAGCGCGATCTCTCCCCGGTTCGCGATCAGGATCTTATGAAACACGGATCACGCGTCCATCAGCCGCCGAGAACACGTCGCCACTGGAGCTCGAGCTCCGTCGTGCGCAGGCCGTAGACGCGCGGGATCGCCTGGGCGATCGTCTCGCCGGCGCCCAGTCTTTCCAGGAGCTCCCGGACGGCCTCGATCCCGCCTCGATCGAGGAGGTCCGACACGATCCAGAGGGCGATGTCGTATCCGGTTCGCGCGCGCAGAGCATCGGACTCGCCGGCCAGCGCTTCGACCCCCGCCAGCGTGAGACCGCCGGGGACCTGGAGCATCGGGTCCGGGGTCGCGCCCTCGAGGACCTGGGCCAGCCCCTCGTGAAGCCACCGGGGCGCCCGGCCGCGGGAGAGCTCGTGAATGGCCGCGTGGGCGTACTCGTGGACGACCACCCGCGCGATTTCGCGGGCCGGCGGACGGACCGGGCCGACCAGGAGCCGGATCTTCCCGTCGAACAGTCCGGAGGTCCACGCATGCGCGCGGGTCACGCTCCGGAACTCGGGGTGCTCGTACAACACGACCGTCGTCCGCTGCTGCGGAACGTACGAGAGCATCAAGCCGACGCGCTCCGCGGCGGCCTCGAGTTGAGCGATGATCGCGCGACGGGCTTCGGGGTCGTGGCTCTCCGGATACTTCACGACGAAGCGCGGTGTGATGTCGCGCCGGAAGCCGACCTCCGCCCGCCGTTCGCGCTCGACCTTTTCCAGGAGCCGTCGCGCCTCGGCATGGGCGGGCTCGCGCTCGAGGACCGCCTTGAGATTCACGATCGCCGGCGTGGGGTCGTCGCGGCGATCATGCAAGTGCGCGAGCAGAAGCCGGACCTCCGGGTCGTACTCCGCGCGCACGGCTCGCTCGAGCGGCGCGAGCGCGTCGTCCGGGCGCCCGGCGTGGACGGCGGCGAGCCCCAGCCCCTTCAGGAGCGCCGGATCGTCCGGCGTCTCGGTCAGGCCCTGACGAAACAGGAGCGCGGCCTCTTCTCGCACGCCCGGGGAAACTGGCCGGCGGCGTACAGGCGGATCGCCTCCTCGGTGAGCGCGCGCGAATCCCGGGCCCGGGCGGATGCGAACGCGACGGTGCGCTCGACGTCGGGAGACTCCGGGCGGCGACCCGTCGCGCCGAAGAGCAGCGTTGCGATGCCGGCTGTCGTCACCGCGAGGACCGCGTACCGGGCATAACTGGAGGCCGCCACGCCCGTGCTCAGCGGGTGGGATCTATCAGGAACAGAGATTGACCGAACTCGACGGGGTGCGCATTCTCGACGAAGATCTTGACGATGCGCCCGGCCGCCTTCGACTCGATCTCGTTCATGAGCTTCATGGCTTCGATGATGCAGAGAATCTGTCCTTCCTTGACGAGATCGCCCTCGCTCACGTACGGCTCGGCGGTCGGCGACGAGGCGCGGTAGAAGGTGCCGACCATCGGCGCCTCGATCGTCACCATCGAGGCGGAGTCGGCCCCCGCGGGGACGGACGTCACCGGATGCTCGACCGACGCGATGGCCTGAGTCGGCGCGGGCGCCGCCGCGGCCGTCTGGACGCCGCCGCGCTGGAGGCGCACGCGGATCCGCCCCACGGACGCCTCGATCTCGGACAGTCCGAGCTCACCGAGGAGCGCGCCGAGGCGGCGCGCCAGATCGACGACGGGACCGTCCTGCGGAGCGCGCGGCCGCGGCCGGCTCGGCATCAGCTGCCCGCCGTCGCGACGCGGCCGAGGTACTCGCCGGTCCGGGTGTCGACCTTCACGACGTCGCCCTCGTTCAGGAACAGCGGAACCTGGACCATGGCCCCTGTCTCGAGCGTCGCCGGCTTCGTCCCGCCCTGGGCGGTGTCGCCGCGGACGCCGGGGTCGGTGCGCGCGATGGCCAGCTCGACGAAATTCGGTAGCTCCACGGACACGGGCGCCCCCGCCACATACAGGACGTCGACCTCGGCGTTCTCCTGCAGATACTCGTGGGCGTCGCCGATCTCGTCAGCCGACAGCGAAACCTGCTCGTACGTCTCCGTATCCATGAAGTGGTACCGGTCGTCCCGGTAGAGAAACTGCATGTGCTTCTCTTCGAAATCGACGAGCTCCACCTTCTCGCCCGACCGGAACGTGTTGTCGATGACCTTGCCGAGCTTCATGTGCTTGAGCTTCGTGCGCACGAACGCACCGCCCTTGCCGGGCTTGACGTGCTGGAAGTCGACGATCGTATACGGATGTCCGTCGAAGACGATCCGAAGTCCCTTCTTGAACTCGGCCGTTGAGACCTGCATCGGGTCTAACCCTTCCGCCGCTGACGGGCGCGGAGAGCGCTCTCCAGCCGCTCGCGCGCCTCTCGGTGATCGGGATTCTTTCTCAGGATCCGGGTGAACACCTGCACGGCGTCTTCGACGCACCCTTGCTCGAGGCAGAGCCCGCCGAAGGTCATCGTCGCGAACGTGTCGTCGCTCAGGATCCGCCCAAGGCCGGAGGCCTCGGCGGACGGCGGCGCGGCCGCCCGCATCAGCGAGAGGAGCGCGCGCGATTCGCGGTCGCCGGGATCGAGCTCGGCCGCCGCCTCCAGGTGCGTGACGGCCTCGTCGATATGACCGAGGCGCCGGTGGACCTCCGACACCAGGCGGTGGCACTGCACGTCCTTGGGGCTCATCTCGAGGATGGCGTTCAGCTCGACCAGCGCGGCGGCGAGCTGCTCGTCGGCGGCGAGGGCCTTGGCCAGGATGAGCCGAGCCGTGGTGTAGTGCGGGTAGCGCGCCAGCCCGTTGCGGCACAGCGCGACGGCGTCGCGTGTGCGGCCCGCCTTGCGGTAGAGATCGGCGAGCTGGGCGAAGGCGAGGGAGGCGGGATCGCGCGCCAGCCGCTCTTCCTGCCGGCGGATGGCCCCCAGGCTGGCCTGATCGTTGACCGGCATCCCAAGGCGGTTATACGAAGCGCTCGTCTCGGTTGTCAATCCCACCACCGCCGTCACGATCCGAGCGATGCGATGACCGATCGAACCTCGGCCATGGGCACGTCGT
>QHSM01000514.1 GCA_003221595.1 Candidatus Rokuibacteriota bacterium
CGGGAATCATGAACCTCCTCGAGCGCGTGATGGAACGGTGGCGGCCACGGCGTCAACGCTACGCGTTGGCCCTGGCGGGCGGCGGTGTCATCGGCGGTATGTACGAGGTCGGCGTGATCGCCGCGATCGAGGAGCGGCTCAACGGCGCGGGCGGCTTCGACATCTACGTCGGCTGCAGCGCGGGCTCGGTCGTGGCCTCGCTGCTCGCCAACGGCGTGCGGGCCTCCGAGATCTATCGCGTCATCGACCAGGATCTCGAGCACCCCCTGAACTTCCGGCGCGGCGCCGTCTACGCCTCGAACTCGTTCCGCTACGCGGCGGGCCGGTTCGGGCGGCTCCTCTGGGCCGTCGGCAAGAACGCCATGACGGGCATGCGCCAGTCGGTTCCCGACATGCTGGCCGCCGCGGAGCGCGACCTGCCCGCCGGGTTCTTTTCGCTGACGGCGCTCGAGGTCTACATTCGCGAGACGTTCGCCGCGTTCGGGCTCAAGAACTCCTTCGCGGCGCTCGATCGCGAGCTCTTCATCCCGGCGATCGACCTCGACCGGGCGCAGCGCGTCGTCTTCGGACGCAACGGCCTTCGCGACGTGCCGATCAGCGAGGCGGTCGCGGCCTCCTCGGCGATTCCGGGCTTCTTCGAGCCCTACACGGTGCGCGGTCGCGACTACGTGGACGGCGGCGTGGGCTTCAGCGGCCACGCCGATCTCGCGGCCGAGGCGGGCGCGGACGTGGTGATCGTCGTGAACCCGCTCGTGCCGAATCCCGACGGCGGCGTCGTGCCCCTGCGCAATCGCGGTCTCTACACGATCATGGAGCAGGCCGGTCGCATCTACAGCCAGAACCTTCTGCAGCTCGGCCTCTCGACGCTGCGGATCAAGCATCCGCGCACCGAGTTCCACCTGATCCAGCCCGGACGCGAGGAGACGCCGCTCTTCGGACCGTCGATGGGCTTCGAGGTGAGCCGCGCCGCGCTCCGCTACGGCTACGAGTCGACGCGCGAGTGGCTCGACGGCCAGGGCCTCGGGCTCCTGCGCCGGCTGCAGTCCGTGCCTCAGCCCGCGGTCTGATCGCTCCGGGTCAGCGGCGTCCTCCCGCGAGCCTCGACGCCTCCGGCAGCGCGCGCAGCCGACCCATCGCCACGATCCCGAGCGCCGGGCCGATCGCCAGCGCCGCGAACGCCCAGCGCCAGCCCACTCGTGTCACGAGGGGCGGGATGAGCCAGATCGACAGCATCGTCAGCGCGAAGCCCGCGCACGTCTGGGTGGTGAGCGCCGTCCCCACGTAGGCGGGCGCCGACAGCTCGGTGATCGCCGTCGAGAACTGGGCGGAGTCGGCGATGATCGTGACGCCCCAGCCGATGGCCACGAGGAACGTGAGCCACGGCGGGCCGCCGAAGGTGAAGCCGATCGCCAGCGCGCACGCTCCCGAGAGCGCCATCGCGATCATCGTGAGCGTCGTTCGCCCCCACCGATCGGAGGCGACGCCGCCCGCCCAGCAGCCGAGCGCGCCGAGCGCGATCACGACGAACGTGGCGCCGCTCGGGTTGAGCCCGGCGTAGCGGCCGCCGCCGCGCGCCTCGAGGCTCGCCGCCAGGAAGGCGGCCAGCCACGCCCACATCGCGTAGAGCTCCCACATGTGGCCGAGGTAGCCCAAGCAGGCCAGCCGCGGTCCGCGCTCGCCGAAGATCGCGGCGGCCATCCGCACGTCGAAGCGGGCCGCCGGGAAGCGGTGAGGGCCCTCGACGACGAAGAGCTGGACGACGGCCGCGCCGACGAGGGCGAGCCCTGACGCGGTGAGCAGAGTTGCGCGCCACGGAAGCTCGGTCAGCCCCGGGACGAGATGCGGGATCGCCGAGCCGACGGTGAGGGCGCCGACGAGAATCCCGATCGCGAGCCCGCGACCTTCCCGGAACCACGTCGCCATGATCTTCATCGCCGGCGGGTACGCGCCGGCCAGGCACACGCCGGTGGCGAACCGGAGCAGGAGCCCGGGCCCGAGGCTCGACGCCCAGAGGGCGAGCGCGCCGTTGGCCGCCGCGCCCAGGACGATCCCGACCGTCATCACGCGACGCGCCGAGAAGACGTCCGGGAGATTGACGAGCGCGCTCGCGAGCGTGCCGACGATGAACCCGGCCTGAACGGCGATGGTGAGCCCGGCGGCGCCGCCGCCGCCCAGGCCCCATTCGCGCGTGAGCGCGGGGAGCACGGCGGACGCGCTGAACCAGAGCGACAGGGCGAACAGCTCGGCGAGCGAGAGCAGCGTGAGCTGGCGCCAGGCTGGCGTCACGCGCGCCGCTACTCGACGACTTTCTTCCGCTTCAGCTCCGCGATCTCGGCGGCCGTCATGCCGAGGTCCTTCAGGACGTCCTCGGTGTGCTCGTTGGGCATCGGCGCCGCGCTGCGGATGGCCCCGGGCGTGTCGGACATCTTGATGGCCACGCCGACCTGCCGGACGCGACCGTGAGTCGGATGCTCGACGTCCACGATCATCCGGCGATGGTTGATCTGCGGGTCGGCGACCATCTCGGGGATGTCGTAGACCTTGCCGACGCAGACGTCGGCCTTCACCAGGAGCTCGTACCACTCGTCGCGGTCGCGCGTCTTGATGAGCGCCTCGATCTCCCGGCGGGCGGCTTCTTCCTCGGCGTTGGCCGCGCGCACGAGCTGGTCCTGGGTGCGGGCGAAGCGCTTGAGGTCCGGCCGTGCGATCGCGTTGCAGAAGTTCTCCCAGAGCCACGGCTCGGTGCAGCCGATGGTGAGGAGCTGTCGGTCCCGGGTCTCGTAGATCGCGTAGTAGGGATACGAGCCGCCCAGGAACCCTTCGCCCCGCCGCGGCGCCAGACCGTCGCTGAAGAAGAAGCGCATGTTGGGCGTCGCGGCCAGGAGCGACACGGTCGTGTCGAGATAGGAGACGTCCACGTGCTGGCCGCGGCCGGTTCGCTCGCGGGCGAAGAGCGCCAGCATGATGCCCAGGGCGCCGTGCAAGCTGGCGCCGGCGTAGTCGGCGACCAGGTTGAGAGGGATCACCGGCTTGCGGTCCTTCTCGCCGATGAGGTTGAGGACGCCGGCGAGCGAGAGGTAGTTCATGTCGTGCGCCGGGCGATCGCGGTAGGGGCCGTCCTGACCGAAGCCCGAGAGCGAGCAGTAGACGAGCCGCGGGTTGAGCTGGTGGAGCGTCTCGTAGTCGGCGCCCAACCGCTTCATCACGCCGGGCCGGAAGCCCTCGACGAGGACGTCGGCGCCGGCCGCGAGCTTCCGGAAGACCGCCTGCCCCTCCGGCGACTTCATGTTCAGCGTCATCGAGCGCTTGTTGCGGTTGACGAAGGTGTGAATCGTCCGCCGCACCCACTCGTCGCCGGTCTCGCGCCCGGGCTCGGGCGTCTCGATCTTGAGAACCTCGGCGCCCATGTCGGCCAGCATCATGGCGGGAAGCTCGGCCGGCGCCACGCGCGCCAGCTCGAGAATCCTGATCCCATCGAGCACGCCCATGGAGGTCTCCTCCTAGTCCAGCGGTCCTTCGAGACGCGACGTCAGCGCGCGGATGTCGGGGATGTCCTCGAGGTGGCCGATCTGCTCGGCGACCGCCTCGGCCTCGTCGGCCGACAGCACGGTCTTCGCGCAGCCGAGGAACTTGTCGCGCAGCGCCGCGTCGGAGAGGGGCGTGTCGGGATGGCCCTGCGCGCCCCTCGGCTCGGTCGCGAGCGTACGGCCGTCCTGGAGGCGGATCGTCACGCGGCTCCAGGCGTTCTGCTCGACGCCCTGGGGCAGCCCGGGGTCGACGACCATGTCGACCCGCCCCATCAGCTCGCGCACGTCGGGGTTCGCGACCTCTCCGTCGGCGAACGAGCCGAAGTCGACGCGGCCTTCGGCGAGCGCGGCCGCGGCGCAGAACTGCATCGAGAACTTGCGCTCGAGCGCGGTGGCCGGGTGCCGGTGCGCGAGCACGTCGGGAACGACCCCGTTCACGCCGACCTGGACGGCGGCGATGTCGCGCGCGCTCAGGCGGTGCGCGGCGCGCAGGTCGATGAGCGCGTCGATCGCGGAGTGGGTGAGGGCGCACGAGGGATAGGGCTTGATCGCGATCCCCGACCCGAGCAGATGCCAGGTGCGCCCCAGGCCCTCGAGCGCGCGGTCGATGCCGTGCGAGGCGCCGAAGGCCGCCGCGTAGCCCTGACGTCCCTCGAGCGCGGTCTCCGACGCGGTCAGTCCCTCGCGCGCGAGCTGGGCGGCCAGGATGCCGCTCCGCGCCGCGTGGCCCGCGTGGTAGGGCTTGGTCATCGAGCCGAAGTTTTCCTTGAGGCCCGAGGCGTGCGAGGCCGCGATGGCAAGCGCGTGGCGCGTCTGGACGACGTCGAGCCCCATGAGGCGCGCGGCCGCCGCCGCGCAGCCGAGCGTGCCGATCGACGCGGTGGCGTGCCAGCCGCGCGTGTAGTGGTCCGGGTTCAGCGCCGTGCCGAGCGCGACGTCGATCTCGAATCCGATCACGTAGCCGAGGACGAGGGCGCGGCCGTCGGCCATCTCGGCCTCCCCGGCGGCCAGGAGCGTCGACAGCAGCGGGACGCTCGGATGCCCGAGGAGCGCGAAGTTCGTGTCGTCGAAGTCGTGCGCGTGGCCGGCGGCGCCG
>QHSM01000515.1 GCA_003221595.1 Candidatus Rokuibacteriota bacterium
CGTGACAACGACGAGGTCCGTCAGGCCTTTGCCGTCGAGGTCAAGGATCTCTGCGAGAAGTTCGGCCTCGCGGTGCCGGAGTGGAAGCCCCGGTGGTCCGAGCTGCCTGAAGAAGCCCACATCCCGGGATAGAGCGCCCTACCTTGGCTCGGGAAACCGGGCCTTCAGGTCCGCCAGCTCCGCGGCCGGCGTGAGGTGCCCCGGCGTCAACGGGGCACCGCGATCGACGGCTCGCTGCGCCCTCTGCAGGGCCTCGATCACGATTCGAACCGCGTCGCTTTGCGACATCCCGTCGGCGCGCATCAGGATCTCGACCGCCTTGGCGTTCGCGTCGAGCTCGCGCTGCTCCTGGGCGCGCTGCCAGTCGGCCTGGGAGCTGACGCTGGCCGCCGGCTCGTGCCCGAGCACGTAGTGCCCGAGCTCGTGGGCGATCACCTTGGTCAAGCTGGCCGAGTCGAGCATCCGCACGTTCACGAAGATGTTGCCCTGGCGGTACATCGCACCGATGTTCAGATTCGTCGCCGGCTGGATCGAGATCCGGACGCCGGGAACGCGGTAGAGCGCGGTGGTGCGGTCGGCGAAGCCCTGGATCTCATCGACCTTCGCCCGCTGCTGGGGCGTCAGGCTCACGCATCCGGCCAGGAGGAGAGAGGCAACGACGACCACCCGCGGGCACTCGTGGATGATCCTCATTTCTAGTTTACATAATCCCTCTTATCGGCAGTAGAGTGCGCGCCGGACATCACGTGCCGAGCTCGGCCAGCCGCGCCTTGATCTCATCGAGGCGCCGGCTGTTCGGAAGCTCGCTGACCGCCCGACGATAGGTCGCGGTCGCCTCGGCCTTCTGGCCGCTGAGCTCCTGCGTGCGTCCGAGCCCCAGCAAGAGCTCCTCGTACAGAAAGTCCTTCGGGCCGAGTCCCTCGAGGGCAACCTTGAACGCCTCGACCGCCTTCGGGTAGTTCCGTTCGGCTTCCCACGTGTACGCCACGCCGCCCCGGCTGAGCGTCCGGAGCGTCCGGGAGGCGCCCTGGGCCACCGCGAGCTCGAACGCGCCGCGCGCCTGCGAATACTGCTGCGACTGAAACCGGAGGTTGCCCAGAAGGTACGCGACCTGTGCGGCGTCGCGACCGGAGGGATATTGCGTCAGCGCCGCTTCCAGCCCGCGGATCGCCGCGGCCCGCGTCTCGCTGGTGGCCTCCGGGTTCTGCGCCGGCTGAGCCCGGGTCATGGCCTCGGCGTACACCGCCATGGCCCGCTGCTGGGTCGTGGCGTGCCAGTACCAGCCGCCCGCCACCAGGAGGCCCGCAGCCACGATCGCGGCGACTCCGATGAAGACGGTTCGCGCCGACGGAAGCGTCAGGTTGATCTTCATCGGACTCGCAGTCCTCGACGATACTGCCGTCCGCACGCCCCGCAGCGCCGCCAGCCCTGAGACACGCGCCGCACGAGGTGCCCACAGTGTGGACAGCGCTGGTACGTAACCAGTCCGAGCACGAGCCCGAGACCAGCCGCGACGGCGACCGCCACGGCCAGCACCGTGGAATCCACCGAAGGGGGCCTCAGAGCAGATCGACGAAGATGGCGCCCTGCTCGACGGTCACCGGGAAGCACGCCATCTTCACCGCGGGATTGTTGGCGTTGGCGCCCGTGGTCACGTCCCAGCGCCAGTCGTGCCAGGGACAGCTCACGATCCGGCCATCGAGCTCGCCCTCGCCGAGCGGACCGCCCCGGTGGGCGCACATGTTGTCGATGACGTAGTAGGTGCCGTCGACGTTGAACAGCGCCAGCTCCTTGCCCTGGGTCTCGATGACCCGACCTTCGCCCTCCGCGACGTCGCCCACCGCGGCGAGCCTCACACGGCGCTTGCTAGACATTCGCACGGCCTCCCGTTCACCGCCGACCTCTCGCGCGCCGCCTGACCTCGCGCCACCGGAAGCAGTCGCGGGTGTGATCGTTCACCATCCCGGTTGCCTGCATGAAAGCGTAACAGATCGTCGGCCCCACGAACCGGAAGCCTCGCCGGACGAGATCCCGGCTCAGGGCGCGCGAGGCGTCTGTCTCGGTGGGCCCCTGGCCCAACCGGCGCCACGCGTTCTGGACGGGACGTCCGCCGACGAACTGCCAGACGTACCGATCGAAGGTGCGGTGCTCGAGCCGGACCGCCAGAAACGCACGCGCGTTCGCGATCGTCGCCTCGATCTTGGCCCGATTGCGGACGATGCCGGCGTCGTTCATGAGACGGCGAACCCGGCCCGCGGTATAGCGGGCAATTCGCGCTGGATCGAAGCGGTCGAAGGCCTTGCGGTAGGCCGGCCGCTTTTTCAGGATGGTGGACCAGCTGAGCCCCGCCTGCGCGCCCTCGAGGATCAGGAGCTCGAAGAGCCTCCGATCATGGTGAAGCGGCACACCCCATTCGCGATCGTGATATCGGATCTCGAGCGCTCCCCTGGCCCACGCGCACCGGCGTCTCTCCACCGATTTACCCGGAGCAGATGGTACTACGCCATCACCGGACCGCCACCACCTGGACCTTCACCTCGGTCGCGTCCGCGACCGTGCGGTAGAGGGGTCAACGGCCCCGGTAGGTCTTGACGAGCTCGTCCGCCTGCGCCTGGCTCACGCCGGCGATCTCGAACGTCATGGTGACCGAGGCGAACCGGTTCGGCTCGGCCGCGCTGCGGGCGCCCTCGATGGTGACATCGATGCCCGTGAGCGGCACGCCCGACTCCTTGGCGTGCATCTCGATGAGGGTGACGCCGCACGACGACACGCCGGCCAGAAAGGCCTCGCTGTTGGTCAGGGCGTCGGGCTGCGGGCGCGACGAGGAATCGAGCGCCACCCGGTGCCCCCGGGCCGCGCTCAGCGCCCGCCCGAGGATGCCGCTGTTCGACGATTTCACGCTGTCGATCTTCATGTCGGCCATCTTCATGCCTCCTCGCAGATTGTGTGGGCCTACCTCGCGATATATCACACGTTAGCCCCCGGTCGCTCGTGGTGCCCTTTTTCCTGAAGGCCGCCGGCAGTTCATCCCCTACGATGGAATTTGAGATGCCACCCACCAAGCCCGCGTCACTCCAGCAGGCGGCGTCCGCGGTGTTCGCGGTGACGACGGTGGTTCCCCTCCTCATCTTCGTCTGGACGCTCCATCGAATCGGCGCGCTCGCGGACGTCCAGTCCCAGGTGGGCCTCGGCCTGGCGCTCGCAATCGCGCTCCTCGGCTACTACATCTTCCGGCGGCTGATGGGCCGGATGTCTCAGCTGATCCAGGGCCTGGGCCGTGTCGTCCAGCAGGGCATGCGGCCGGCCAACGACGCGCGGGCAAACCTGGCGGCCGCGGGAAAGGCGACGGGGCTCATCACCGAGTACAAGCCGCCGGTCCGCGAAGAGTCCGCGCAGCCCGCTCCGCCGTCGCGCGTGGCGCAGCCCGTGATGGCCCACGCCGCCATCGCCGGCGCGGGCACGACATCCCGTCCCGCGGCGCCGGCCGCGGAGCCGGCTCCCCCGCCCGTCCATCGCAGTGCGCCCATCCCCGGCCTCGGCATGATCCAGGAGGTCGACGATCTGAGCCATGCGATGGCGAAGCTCTGGATGGCCGAGGCGCTCGGATACAAGGGACGCCGCGTGGCCCTGTCGATCATGAACGCGCGCACACCCATCACCGGCATGCTCGTCGACGTGACGCAGGACGAGCTCGTGGTCGATCAGGACGGCGCCGGTCAGGTGGGCATCAGCTACGGCCGGCTTTCCGGAATCGACGCCGCGTAGTCTCGCCGAATCTTCGCCTCGCCAGCTCGCCCCGAAGTGACGTAGGATACGCGCACACTCGCGAGCGCCGCTGTGCCTCGTCCCCGGCCTGACGGCCGGACGGGCTCCCGCGGGCGAGTCCACGGGAGGAACCGCGCGATGCCGCACGATCTGATCGTCAAGAACGGCACGGTGGTCGACGGCTCGGGGATGCCCCGCTATCGGGCCGACGTCGCGGTTCGTCACGGCCGCATCGCGGCGATCGGCCGCATCCGCGAGGCCGCGCGCGAGGTGATCGACGCCGACGGCCAGGTGGTCACCCCCGGCTTCGTGGACGGGCACACCCACATGGACGCGCAGGTCTTCTGGGATCCCTACGGCACGTGCTCGTGCTGGCACGGGGTCACCACCGTGGTGATGGGCAACTGTGGCTTTACGCTGGCCCCCTGCGGCAAGCAAGAGCGAAGCCTGGTGGTGCGCAACCTCGAGCGCGCCGAGGACATCGCCGCCGAGGCGATGGACGCCGGCATCGACTGGACGTGGCGGACGTTCCCCGAGTTCCTCGATCGCGTGCAGGGCCTTCCCAAGGGCATCAACTACGCGGGGTACATCGGCCACTCGGCGCTCCGCACCTATGTCATGGGCGAGCGCGCGTTCGAGAAGGAAGCCGGCGAGGACGATCTCAGAGCCATGGAGCGCGAGCTGCGCGACGCGATCCGCGCCGGCGCCATCGGCTTCACCACGTCCCGCTCGCCGAGCCACGAGACGCCCGACCGGCGGCCCGTGGCCAGCCGTCTGGCCTCCTGGGACGAGGTGCGACGGCTGGTCGGCGTCATGGGCGAGATGAACGCGGGCATCTTCGAGCTGGCCGGCGAGCGCGCCGGCGGCGACCCGGAGCGGCTGCGCGACTATCACGTGCGGCTGCGCGACCTGGCCGTCGAGAGCGGCCGGCCGATCACGTGGGGTCTCTTCAGCCGGCGGGAAGAGCCCGACCTCTGGCGCACCTACCTCGCCCTGCTCGAGGAGACGGCGGCGCGGGGCGGCCGGATGTTCGCCCAGGTCCACAGCCGAGAGCTCACGATCGTGCTGTCGTTCAAGACCAGCCTGCCGTTCGACCGCCTGCCGGTGTGGCGCGAGCTCCGGGCCCTGCCGCTCGACCAGCAGAAGCGCCAGCTCCGCGACCCCGAGCAACGCCGCCGTCTGGTCGCCGCCGCGCGCGAGCGCGACGAGCGCCGGCCGGTCGGCGCCGAGCCGCGCGCGGCCGCGTACGACTGGACCTTCGTCATGGATACCGCCGAGGGCCCGCACCGCTCGGTGGCCGAGGTTGCCCGTGAGCGCGGGGTCGATCCGGTCGAGGCGATGATCGACCTGGCCCTCGAAAAGGATCTCGAGCGGTTCTTCCTCCAGCCGATCGCCAACGAGAACCAGGACCACGCGCTCGAGCTGATCAAGCATCCTCGCACGGTGGTCACCTTCTCGGATTCGGGCGCCCACGTCTCGCAGATCATGGACGCCTCGCTCCAGACGCACCTCTTGAGCCACTGGGTGCGCGCCCGGCAGGCGCTCACGCTCGAGGAGGCGGTGCGCATGCTGAGCTTCGAGCCCGCCACGCACTGGGGGTTCAGCGACCGGGGGCTGATCCGCGAGGGTCTGGCGGCCGATCTGCTCGTGCTCGATCCCGACACGGTCGCCCCCGAGATGCCGGAGGTCGTGCGCGACCTGCCGGCCGGCGCCCGTCGCCTCACGCAGCGGGCCCGCGGGATCGCCGCGACGGTGGTGAACGGCGAGGTCGTCCTGCGCGACGGCAAGCCCACCGGGGCCCTGCCGGGCCAGCTCCTGCGGGGCCCCTACGCGCGCCGGTCGTGACGGCTCGCCGGGCGCGATGCACGTGGAGTCAACGTCACACTGAGGAGGAGGTCGTTCCATGAGCTGGACGCTGGAAGAGTTCGCCGCCGCGTGTCAGCGCGCCCTCACCGCCGACCCCGGTCCTGCGGGTCGCGAGAAGGTGTGCGCGATCGTTCAGGACGTGCTGAAGGACGAGGCGTTCGTCGCCCGTCACGTCGGCGACGACGTGCCCGAGCGCAAGATTCTCTACGAACACCCGTCGCTCGGCTTCTGCATCCTCGCCCACGCCTACCATG
>QHSM01000516.1 GCA_003221595.1 Candidatus Rokuibacteriota bacterium
CTCGCGCGGGTGTACAGAGTGTAGACAGGGTGGCTAGTCCGTTCCAGGGCGCCTGACAGATTTAGACCACCGGGCGCCTGCGGATGACGGCGGTTCGCCGAAATGGATATTATCGGGACCACGAAGCACACTCCGGGACCCTGGGGGAACCTCATGCGTGACGTCGCTCCTGGCGCGGGCCTGGCCCGCCGAGACTTCTTGCGAGTCGGCGGGATGCTCGCCGCCGGGCTGAGCACCATGCCGCTGCTCGGAGCGTGCGCCTCCATCGGCCGGTCCCGGACCGACTTCAACGTCGAGGAAGCGACCATCGTCGATCTTCAGGTGGCGATGACCGCCGGGCAGCTCGACTCCGAGTCGCTGGTGCAGATCTATCTGCGGCGAATCCAGGAGCTCGACCGGACCGGTCCGATGCTGCGCGCGGTCCAGGAGATCAATCCGGACGCGCTCGCCATCGCCCGGACGCTCGACGCCGAGCGGAGCGGCCGCGGGCCCCGGAGCCTGCTCCACGGAATCCCCGTGCTCCTCAAGGACAACATCGCCACGGCGGACAAGATGGAGACGACCGCCGGGGCGCTCGCGCTGGTCGGCGCCCGGCCGCGTGTCGACGCCACCATCGCGCAGCGGCTCCGGCAGGCCGGTGCCGTGATCCTCGGCAAGGCGTCGATGAGCGAGTGGGCGTACTTCAAATCGACGCCGGCCTCGAGCGGCTGGAGCGCCAGGAGCGGCCAGGCCCGGAATCCGTACGTGCTGAACCGGACGCCCTGCGGCTCCAGCTCCGGCTCGGCGATCGCGGTCGCCGCGAACCTCGTGACGGTGGCGATCGGAACCGAGACGGACGGATCGATCGTCTGCCCTTCGGGCGTCAACGGCGTGGTCGGGATCAAGCCGACCGTCGGGCTCACGAGCCGCGCGGGCGTCATTCCCATCTCGGCGACGCAGGACACGGTGGGTGCCTTTGGACGCACCGTGGCCGACGCGGCCGCGGTCCTGACCGCCCTCGCCGGCGTCGATCCGCTCGATCCCGCCACGCGGGCGAGCGCCGGCCAGGTGCGGACGGACTACATCCAGTATCTCGAGTCGACCGGACTGTCCGGCGCGCGCATCGGGGTTCCGCGCGAGGGCTATTTCGGCTACAGCCCTCGGGCCGATGCCCTCACCAACCAGGCCATCGAGGTCCTGCGCGAGCGCGGCGCCGTCATCGTCGATCCCGTCAAGATCCCCAACTTCGACCGCGCCGCCCTCACCGCCGCCGAGATCACCGTGCAGCTCTACGAGTTCAAGGCGGGCCTGAACGCGTACCTGGCCGGGCTGGCGCCGGGCGCGCAGGTGCGAACGCTCGACGACATCATCGAGTTCAACAAGCGCAACGTCGGCGACAATCTCCCGTTCTTCGGTCAGGAGCTGCTCGTCCGCGCGCAGGCAAAGGGCGGTCTCGACGACCCCGAATACCTGGAGGCGCTCGAGAAGTGCCGCCGGCTGGGAGGGCGGGAAGGCTTCGACGTCGCCATGAACGAGAACCGCCTCGACGCGATGGTCGCGCCGACGACGACCCCGGCCTGGCCGATCGATCTCGTCAACGGCGATCAGTTCCGCGGCAGCAGCGCCAAGAGCGCGGCGCTCGCCGGCTATCCGCTCGTCAGCGTGCCCGTCGGCCAGACGATGAGCCTTCCGGTCGGGATCACGTTCATGGGGCGCGCCTGGAGCGAGCCGACGCTGATCAAGCTCGCCTACGCGTTCGAGCAGGCCACGAAGGCGCGACGCCCGCCTCAGTATCTCGGCACGATCCCAGCATGAGAGCCGTGATCTGCCGCGCGTGGGGAGAGGTCGACGACCTCCGGGTCGAGGAGGTCGCGACGCCCGCGCCCGGCCCGGGCGAGGTGCTGATCGGCGTGAAGGCGACGGCGGTGAACTACGCCGACGCCCTGATGACTGCGGGCCGCTACCAGACGCGGCCGAACCTGCCCTTCAGCCCGGGACTCGAGACGGCCGGCGTCGTGTCGGCGTGCGGCGCCGGGGTCACGCGGCTCAAGCCCGGCGACCGGGTGATGGCGATTCTCGCCTACGGCGGGCTCGCCGAGATGGCGATCGCGCCCGAGGCCGAGACGTTCGCGATCCCGGCGGGCATGAGCTTCGAGGAGGCGGGCGCCTTTCCGGTCGCGTACATCTCGAGCCACGTGGCGATCCGGTGGCAGGGGCGGCTGGAAGCCGGCGAGACCTTGCTCGTCCTGGGCGCCGCGGGTGGCGTCGGTCTCACGGCCGTCGAGATCGGCAAGGCGATGGGCGCGCGCGTCATCGCGGCGGCGAGCACCGCGGAGAAGCTGGCGGTGGCGCGCGAGCGCGGCGCCGACGAGCTGGTCAACTACGCGACGGAGAAGCTCACCGAGCGGGTGATGAAGCTCACCGACGACAAGGGCGCCGACGTGTGCTTCGATCCGGTCGGCGGCGAGCTCTTCGACGCGGCGCTGTCGTCGCTCGGCTGGGGCGGCCGCATCCTGATCGTCGGCTTCGTGGGCGGGGTCCAGCAGATCCCGGCGAACCGCCTCCTCGTCAAGAACCGCTCCGCGCTCGGCAGCTCGCTGCGCTACTTCCGCTGGCAGGCGCCCGACAAGCTCCGCCGGTCGGTCGACGAGCTGCTCGAGTGGTACGCGGCCGGGAAGCTCAAGCCGTGCATCAGCCATCGGCTCCCCCTCGAGAAGAGCGTCGAGGCCATCCGGCTCCTGACGGATCGAAAGGCCTACGGCAAGGTCGTCGTCGTTCCGGGCCTGCGGGCCGACTGACGTGGAGATCCGGGCCGACCAGCACGGCCGCCACGTCGTGGTCGTGACCATCGACAACCAGCCGCGCCGCAACGCGATGTCGCGGCAGATGATGACCGATCTCGCGCGGCTGTGGGACGAGCTCGAGCGCGGTCCCTGCCGCGCGATCGTCCTCACCGGCGCCGGCGACCGCGCCTTCTGCGCCGGCGCTGACCTGAGCGGTGACCTCACGGCGGCGCCGGAAACGGCCGAGGTCGTCGGTCACGCGCTCCTGAAGCACCACGTGTTCTCCAAGCCGATCGTCGCCGCCGTCAACGGCGATTGCGCCGGCGGAGGCGTGGAGCTGCTCCTGTCCACCGACATCCGCGCGGCGGTTCCCCGGGCACGCTTCGGGCTGCCGGAGGTGACGTGGTCCGTCTATCCGTTCGGCGGCGCGACGATCAAGCTCGTCCAGCAGATCGGGTACGTCCACGCGATGGATCTGCTCCTGACCGGCCGACTGATCGACGCCGCCGAGGCCGCGCGGCTCGGCCTCGTCAATCGCGTCGTGCCCGCCGAGGGGCTCATGGCCTGGGCGCTGGAGACGGCCGAGCTGATCGCGGCGAACAGCCCGGCGGCGGTGCAGGCGGTGAAGCGACAGATCAGCTCGACGATCGCCGCGCACGCGCTCTCGCGCGAGCCGATGGAGCAGGAGCTGGGCGACCGCGTGCGGGCCAGCGCCGAGTTCCGGGAAGGCGTCGCCGCCTTCCGCGAGAAGCGCCGCCCTCGCTACGACTAGACGGCGCGCGCGCGCAGGCCGCGGGCACCGAAGGCGAGGACGCCGACGGCGACCCACGCAAGCGCGCCCTCGAAGACGAACGCGCCGGGAAGGCTTACTGCGGCGATCGCCCCGCACACGAGCGGGCTGGCGGCGGTGCCCACCTGCAGCCCGAGACCCAGCCATCCGAACGCCGCGCCGCGGTGCTCGGCCGGCACGATCGCGGCGCCTAGCGAGTACGTGAGCGTGATCGCGGCGCCGAGACAGAGGCCGGCGAGCGTGCGCAGCACGAGTAGCGTGAGCCAGCCCCCCGTCAGGGCCATGGCCGCGCAGAGCGGCCCGCCGACCAGCAGTCCGATCAGGAGGAGCCGGGCGGACGGAATCTCGCGCGCCAGGCGCGCCACGACGTTGGCGGACGCGGTGGCCGCGATGGCGCCGATCGAGACGATGGTGCCGGCGGTGGCCGCGACCTTCTCCAGACCCGGCATGTGCGCGACCTGGAGAGGGATCAAGAGTGACAGGCCGCGGTCCAGGAACTGCGCGATGAAGAGCAGCGCCACCACCGCCGGGAAATGCGGATACAGAAGGATGCGCCGGAGCGGCAGCCGCGTGGTCGTCGCCCGGGGCGAACCCGGCGCCGGCGCCGCGACCTCCTGGAAGAGCACGATCAGTCCCACCAGAGCCACCGCGCACAGTCCGGCCGTCGCGAAGAAGGCGTAGCGCATGCCGAAGTGCGAGGCGACGTAGCCGCCGATGGCCGGACCGACCGCGACGCTCAGGAGCTGGGCCGACTGCACCATGCCGATCGCCGCCGGCACCTTGTCGCGCGGCGCCGAGACGGTGGCCAGCGCCATCACCATGGGCGTGAAGCCGGCGAAGAACCCCATGAGCAGGCGGAGCAGGAAGAGCTGCAGGACCGACGTGACGAGCCCCATCGCGGCCACGATGATGACGAACCCGATGAGCGAGCGGATGAGCATCATCTTGCGGCCGAAGCGGTCGGCCAGGCGCCCGAAGACCGGCGACAGGATTCCCGACACGCCGGGCGTGACGGCCGCCTGCAGGCCCGACCACAGCGCGATCTTCGCCGGATCGGTCACGCCGAGCTCGCGGATGTAGAGCGGCAGGAAGGGCGAGAAGAACTGGAAGCCGACGAACGAGATGAAGACGGTCAGCGTGAGGGCCCAGACGTTGCGCTGCCAGCTCTCCGTGAAGAGACTTCGCATCGCTCGACTCGCATCATAGGCCACGCGGTTGCACCCGGCATCGAACTCTGCTAGCCTCGGCCCGTTCTTGCGCCCGGGGTGCCCACGAGGGCCCAGGGAAGGCGGTGCGAATCCGCCGCGACCCCGTCACTGTAACCGGGGACGAAACCCGCAACGGCCACTGGCGAGAGCCGGGAAGGCGCGGGGAGTAGGACGATCCGGAAGTCAGGAGACCTGCCCCGAGCGCGTACCACGAAACCGGTCTTCGCGGGAGGACTCGGGATGCGCGCCCCGTCGTCGAGCTCGCCTCGCGTGTTGGTCGTCGCGGGAGTGGCGAGCGGAGTTGGCAAGACCACCGTCACTCTCGGACTGCTCGAGGCGTTCCAGCGCCGGGGCCTGACGGTCCAGGCCTTCAAGGTCGGCCCCGACTTCATCGATCCCGGGTTTCACGAGGTCGTGACGGGCCGACCGTCATACAACCTCGACGGCTGGATGTGCGGACGCGATCACGCGCGAGCCACCGTCGCGCGGCACGCCCGGGGCGCCGACCTGGCCATGGTCGAGGGTGTGATGGGCTGTTTCGACGGGCTCGACGGCGCCAGCGACGAGGGCTCCACGGCTCAGATCGCGAAGTGGCTCGGCGCACCCGTGGTGCTGGTGATCGACGT
>QHSM01000517.1 GCA_003221595.1 Candidatus Rokuibacteriota bacterium
GTACCGGCGCCAGAACTTGTCCTCGGAGAGCCGATTCCACTGCGTGCCCTTCTCGACCAGCAGGACGAAGTCGGCGGTGCACTGCCGGATCTGCAGGTACTCCGGCTCGACGATCGACGGCACGGAGTAGCCGCCCTTGCCGAGCCGCGCGCAGTCCACGCGGTCGCCGTCGTCCACCAGCACCAGCGGGCCGACGACCGAGCCGGCGTTCTCGGCGCGCACATGCAGCTCCTCGCGGAGCGCCTCCAGGCTCACCTCGAGGTCCTCGATGAGCGGATCGGACTCGTCCTGCGTGTCGAGGGTGTTCTCGTGGGAGTTCTTGATCGTGTGCTTGGACCGGTAGTAGATCTCGCGGAGCGAGGTCGTGAGGTTCGCCCGCTGGAGCTCGCAGAGCGCGTCGGCCACCAGCACCGTTTGCATGAACTTCTTCGCCATCCCCACGTTGAAGAACGACCGCGCCTGCTTGCGCTTGCCCATCTCGATCAGGCCCTTGCGGTCGTTGAAGGTGATGTTCGACAGCGATCGAATCGGGATCGTCAGGGTCGGATCCTTGCCGCGCTGGGCAGCGTTGACGACGATGTCGGCAACACCGACGAGCTTCCTCTCCACGGCGGTGACCTTCCGGGGCTTCGCGGCCATCTCCTACGCCTTCCCGCGCCTGGCGCGCTTCGGACGTTTCGCGGTCGTCCGAGTCGGCTTGCGCCTGCTCGTTCGCCCGGCGCGCGGCATCCGTCTCGCCGCCTTCTTCGTCCTGGCTTTCGCTTCGGGAGCGCCGCCGGTTTCGGGGGCGCCGTGCCCGTTCGAGGGCGCGGCCGGCGTCTCGCTCGCCAGCACCGGCACCTCGCCCTCGATGCCCTCGGGCGTGACGATGATCGAATGCGGGAGGCCTTCCGGGCCGCTGCCGTTCCGACCCAGGAGCTCGTCCGTCTTCTCGCCCCCGGTCCGCCTCATGGCCATCCGCTGGAGCTGCTCCTTCAGCTTCGAGGTGGGCAGCCGGCCTCCCTTGAGGCGGTTGCACGATTCGACCACTTCCTCGATGTAGAGCTCGAAGATGTTGCGCCGGCGGTGCTCGCCCTGCGCCCGCTCGCGCCGCCGGAGGAACGCGCCCAGCCGCCGGCCGCATTCGCGCAGCGCCAGCGTGATCTCCTTGCGGATCTCGTCGTACTCGGCGATCGCTTCCTTGGATTCGCTGGTGAACGGCACCCAGACCGAGGCCATGTGGACGAAGATGACCATCGGCCCGCCCGGCACCGCGCCGCGCGACTGGGACACGCCGTAGTTGCGCCAGGTGGTGTCGAGCACCGCCTTGTAGCTCACGCAGGCCGACTGCTGGTAGAGCAGCGGCACGCGGTTCGCGTAGCGGATGACGCGGGCGAGCTCGTGGTCGTTCTGCTCCTCCTCGCCTTCGGCGAGCGGGACCGCCTCCTTCGGCTGGTCCGGCTGCCCCTGATCCGGACCCCGCCCGTAGGCCAGACCCGCCTCGATGACGAACGGATTGCCGCGATACACGGACGGCGGACGGCTGACGGCCGTATAGAATTCGCCCTTGATCTGCTGGTAGAGGCCGGAGAGGATCGCCCGCTCGCCGATCGGCGAGAGACAGTTCGTCGGCGGCGCCATGATCTTGGTCGCCTGGATGGCCTTGTACAGCGCCTCGGAGGCCTGCCCGTGGACGTCGCGCGGCCGCGAGCGCGGCGAGAGCCCGGCGGTCTTGCAGATGTCCTCGGCCAGCCGCGGCGACACCCGACTGAAATCGCTGGCCAGGAACGCGGAGAGCCAGTGGCTCTTCGTGTCCTGGAGCATCTTGAGCAGCATCCCGAGCTCGATGCCGTAGGGATGGGGCTTGATCTCCCGGGGCGACGGCGGAAGCTGGTCGTACGTCCGGGGATGCGTCTTCGTCTCGCCCTCGGGGGTGAAGTACGTCAGCTTGACGTGCGGGTTGGCGATGACGGTCTGCTCGACGTACTCGTCGACCGAGGCCCGGCCCTTCTGGTAGCGGCCCTCGACTTCCATGGTGACCTGGGTCCCACGGGTGGATTCCCACTCGATCTGCTTCTTCTCGAGAATCAGCGGCTCGTTCTTCTTGGTGTCGATCTGGACTTCGAAGTAGTGAGCGGGCGCCCGCGCGCTGGTGCGGGAGATGATCTGAACGGGCTTCCCGGTCGTGAGCTGGCCGTACATGCCGGCGGCCGAGATGCCGATGCCCTGCTGCCCGCGGCTCATGCGCAGCCGATGGAACTTGGAGCCGTACAACAGCTTCGCAAAGATCGGCGGAATCTGCTGTCGGATGATCCCCGGACCGTTGTCGGTGACGGTGATCCGGAAGCGTGTGGCCTGGCTCGCGGCCGGCGGCGCGCTGCCGTTGGCGACCGCCTCGACCTTGACGACCACGTCCGGGAGGATCCCGGCTTCCTCGCACGCGTCGAGCGCGTTGTCGACCGCCTCCTTGACGCAGGTCAGGAGCGCCTTGCGCGGATTGTCGAACCCGAGGAGGTGCCGGTTCTTGGTGAAGAACTCGGACACGGAGATTTCCCGCTGGCGAGCCCCCATCTCGACGGCGGACACCGCCGGGCGCGGCGGCGCCGCTGGCGGGGGACTGGTCTTCGGGGGGGTCAGCGCTCGGCCGGCCTTTGCCACGCGCATCCTCGGTAGCTCCTCATATGCCCCCATACAAACAAAGTCTCACCCAAGGACCTAGTTTTCTGACGGGGGCGGCCCGGCGCCGGTCGTCTAGAATGGACGCGTCTTGAGCCTGGACCGCGTTTGCCGATTGACGGGGCTCGGCGGAGTCGCGCTCTTTTTAGCCACCGCGTTCACTCCGCTCGCCCACGCGCTGACCCTCTGGATGGCCGTCGAGCCGCAGCTTGTCCCCTCCGACGCCATTGTCGTCCTCGGCGCAACCGTCTCGCCGTCGGGCATCCTGAGCAACGAATCCACCCGTCGGACCGATCATGCCATCGACCTCTATCACCGGGGCCTCGCGCCCCGGCTGATCCTGCTGGGCGGAGCCCGTGACAGCGGAGCGATCGAAGCCGAGATCCGGGCCAAGCTGGCGCGCCTGCACTCGATCCCGGCCGACGCCATCATCACGGAATCCAGGGCTCGAACGACACGAGAGGAGGCCGCGCGGGTGAGGGATCTCGCGCGATCGAGAGGCATTCGTACGGTGCTCCTCGTCACCAACTCCGGGCACATGGCGCGAGCGCGAGCCCTGTTCGAGCGCGCCGGCTTCGAGGTCCATCCCGCGCCCTCCGACACCTACTTCGAGCCCACCGCGCCCGAGGCGCGCCTGATGCTGATGCGAGGACTCCTGCAGGAGATCCTCGGCTGGCTCTACTACCGGATCGCCGGATACGCGTGAGCGCTGGAGGACCACATATGATCGGGATCTTCATGCTGGCGCTGGCGGGGCTCACCTCCGTCGGAGCCTATCTCCTCGGCACCCGGCGGCTCGGGCTCCCGCCCGCGAGGCTCGGCGCCGCCGTCGGCAAGACGCTGGAAACGGTGGGAGCGGTCCTGATCTTTCTCGTCGCGAATCTCGTGGTGGCCGTGCCCCTCGTGGTGGCGCTGCGCGCGGTCACCGGCACGTTCGTATCCGTCTACGTGACCGACGACACGGCGTGGCTGGGCCTCTCCCTGCTCCAGGGTCTCGCGTTCCAGTGGTGGCGGGAGGCGTCGGGGAAGAAGGCGGGGGCCCTCGCGCTTGAAGAGCGCGGGGATCTCGGGTAAAGAGGCGGTACCCGACGAAAGGAGACGCGTATGCCGACCATCGAGCACCGGGGCGCTTCCATCTATTACGAGGAGTCCGGTCGAGGGTTCCCCATTCTCACCTTCGCGCCGGCAGGGCTTCAGTCGACCATCGAGGTCTGGAGCCGGCCGGCCGCGCCCGTGAACCCGATCACGGAGTTCTCCGCCGACTTCCGCGTGATCGTGATGGATCAGCGCAACGCCGGCGGCCGGTCGCGCGCTCCCATCACCGCGAGCGACGGCTGGCACACGTACGCGGCCGACCACATCGCCGTGCTCGATCACCTCGGCATCGAGCAGTGCCACCTGTACGGCCAGTGCATCGGCGGATCGTTCATCATGAGCCTCTTGAAGGCCCAGCCGCAGCGCATCGCGGGCGCGGTGCTCGCCCAGCCCATCGGCCGCGTGGGCGCGATGGCGCCGGGCCGCTCGGCCCGGTTCAACGCGTGGGCCGAGACCCTCGCCGATCACCCCGAGGCCACCGGGCCGGTGCTGGACGCGTTCCACCAGAACCTGTACGGTCCGGGCTTCGTCTACAGCGTGGACCGCGCGTTCGTCTCGAGCTGCCAGACGCCGTGCATGGTGCTGGCCGGCAACGACGAGGCGCACCCGTATCCGATCTCCGAGGAGGTCTCGAAGCTGCTGCCGAAGTGCGAGTTCATCCCCGAATGGAAGCAGGGCGCGCCGCTGGCGGCGGCCAAGGTGCGCATCAAGGAATTCCTGGCCAAGCACACGCCGCGGCGCTGAGGCGCGGAAAGCGAGGTGGCCGTCATGCGTACGATCGAGCTGCTCTCACCCGCCGCCGCCGTGGCCGCGAACACCGTGCCGCTGGCCAAGGGCGTCCCGGCGCTCGACGGCCGGGTCATCGGGCTCCTGAACAACTCGAAGGCCGGCACCCGGCCGTTCCTGGACCGCGTCGCGGAGCTGCTGCGGCGCGATCACGGCGTGTCGAGGATCGTCCGCTACGACAAGGCGGCCGCCGCGCTGCCGGCGCCCGACGACATGCTCGAGGCGGCCGCCCGCGAGTGCGACGTCGTGATCAACGGGATCGCCGACTGAGGGTCTTGCACGTCGTGGAGTGTCCACGACAGCATCGAGCTCGAGAAGCGGGGCGTCCCGACCGCGACCATCGTCACCGAGGAGTTTCGGGGGCTGTACGGCATCGTCTCGACGAGCCTCGGCCAGCCCTCCCTGCCGGCCGTCTACATCCAGCATCCGATCGTCAGCGTCCCCAACCCGGAGATGCAGGGGCGGGCCGACCACGCGATGGTCGCGATGGTCGAGGTCGCGGCGGCCGGGCGCGAGGCTGAAGCGGGCTCGAGCAGGCTGGCCGCCGCCGAGGTCGTCGAGCGCATCACGGTGGCGGACGACCCGGAGGCGATCTTCGAGCGGTTCACCAGCGAGGGCTGGACCGACGGGCTCCCGATCGTGCCCCCGACCGCGACGCGGGTCGCTCAGATGCTGGCCTACTGCGACCTCGAGCCGAGCGCGTCGCTGGGCGCGATGCCGCCGCGCTGGGGCGAGGCGACGATCGCCAAGGTCGCCGTCAACGCCGTCATGGCCGGGTGCAAGCCGGAGTACTTCCCGGTCATCGTGACGGCGGTGAAGGCCATCCTGGCCAAGCCGTTCAATCTGTACGGCGTCCAGGGCACCACGAATCC
>QHSM01000518.1 GCA_003221595.1 Candidatus Rokuibacteriota bacterium
AGAGCAAGACCGCCGTGGAGATGCTCGAGACGATCGCGCGCGCGATGGCCGGCTCCGGCTCCAACAACATGTTCATGAGCCAGGAAGCCCTGCTGGTCCTCGGTCCCGAGCATGCCGCGATCGCGGCGCGCCAGGGCTTCGACAAGGCGCGGGTGCGCCGGACGCTGTTCGAGCAGGCGCGCATTCCCTTCGGAGAGATCGGCCAGAGCAACGCCGACGTCCTGCGCGTGTG
>QHSM01000519.1 GCA_003221595.1 Candidatus Rokuibacteriota bacterium
CACGCGATCGCCGAGCCCGGAGATCTGGTCGCCGTGCTGCAGCCCGATCGTGTGGGCAATACCGTCACCACGAGCATCCTGCGCGGCGGCGAGCCCCGGCAGATCCAGGTCACCGTCGGTGAGCGGCCTTCTCGCGGCTGAGACGCCGCCGCATCTGGCCCGGATCGCCGACCGGCTCCAGCAGGTAACGGTCGAGATTTCCGGCCCGGATGGCGGCGGGGCGGGCATCCTGTGGGCACCCGATCTCGTCGTGACGAACGCCCACGTCGCTCGCGGATCGCGCGTTGTCGCGGGCTTTGCCGACGGCCGACAGGTCGAAGCCTGCCTGGTCGCCGCCGACCGTCGCACGGATATCGCGCTCCTCCGTGTGCCGCGCGTAGCGATGGCTCCCGCTGCCTCGACCGACTCCGACGCGCTGCGCGTCGGCGCCCTCGTCGTCGCCGTGGGCCACCCCCTGGGCCTGCGACGTACGCTGACCGCGGGAGTCGTGCACGGCTTCCCGCTGTCCCGCTCGGGCGGCCGCTGGATCCAGGCGGACGTTCGACTTGCGCCCGGCAACTCCGGTGGTCCGCTCGCCGACACGACCGGTCGGGTCGTCGGTATCAACACGATGATCGCCGGCGGTCTCGCGCTCGCGATCCCCGTCAACGATGTCCGCCGCTTCGTGGCGACGAACGTGACGGGCGTCACATGAGCGGAGACGCTCGGCCTGGAACCGTGATCATCGTCGCCCAGGACACGACGCGGGCGGCACGCACGGAGGCTGCACTGCGCGTGCTCAAGGGTTGGCGGGTCGACGTGTGCCGGCCACGCCAGCTGGAGGGCCTGCTGACAGAGCACCCCGAGGCGATCGTGACGCTCGTGCTCGATGACGACGCCACGCGCCGGATGCTGCGAACGACTCGCACCTGGCCGCGAAGTCCGGCCGTCGTCGCCGTTTCTGACGACCCGGCGAAGCTCTGGACGTCAGCGGCTCGCGCGCTCGGGCTCCGCGCGGCGCTGCCCCTCGGCGCGACGGCGGACGAGCTCGCCGCCGCGATCCGCGCCGTGCATGCGGGGCTCCTGGCCCTCCATCCCGAGGCGCTCATGCCGTCGAGGGTCGGCGCCGCCGCCGTGGCCGAGGGAGCGCCCCTCACCGCGCGAGAGCGGGAGATCGTGGAATTGATGGCGGAGGGAGCGAGCAATCGGATCATCGCGCTCAGGCTCGCCATCTCGCGCCACACCGTGAAGTTTCACGTCGCGTCCATTCTCGCCAAGCTCGGAGCGAAGAGCCGCACGGGGGCCGTGGCGGTGGCCCTGCGCCGAGGCCTCCTCGCGGTGTAGAGCCGCGACTAGTAGAGGTGGCAGGCGACCAGGCCCGCGCCTTCGCGACGCTGCAAGCTCGGCTCGGCCTCGGAGCAGACCGGCATCGCCGACGGGCAGCGCGGATGGAAACGACATCCGGTCGGCAGGCTGAGCGGGCTCGGGATTTCTCCGACGATCGTTCCGGACTCGGTGCGGTCACCCGGACGCGACGGGAGCGCGGCCGCGAACAACGCCTTCGTGTACGGGTGCATCGGGCGCGCACACAGGGCGTCGCTGTCCGCCGACTCGACGATCTTGCCCAGGTACATCACCGCGATGCGATGGCTGATGTGCGCCACCGTGGCCAGGTCGTGGCCGATGAAGAGATAGCTCACTCCGAGGGTCCGCTGCAGGTGCTCGAGCTGGTTGATGATCTGGGCCCTGACCGACACGTCGAGCGCGGAGACCGGCTCGTCCAGCACGATGAGTCGCGTGTCGGTGGCCAGGGCCCGCGCGATCGCGACCCGCTGTCGCTGCCCGCCGCTGAACTCGTGCGGAAACAGCGGCGCCACGTCGCGCGTGAGGCCGACCAGCTCCAGGACCTGTCCCACCCGTTCGTCGATCGCCGCACGCGCGAGATCGGTGTGAATCTCCAGCGGCTCGGCGATGATATCCCGCACGCGCATGCGCGGGCTGAGCGAGCTGAAGGGGTCCTGGAAGACCACCTGGACCGCCCGCCGGTACGCCATGAGCTCCGCGCCCGCGAGCCCGGCGATGTCCCGTCCCTCGAAGGCGATGCTGCCGGCCGTCGGTGTCTCCTGGAGCAGGATGAGCTTCGAGGTCGTCGTCTTCCCGCACCCGGACTCGCCGATGAGGCCGAGCGTCTCGCCGGGATGAATCGCGAAGTCCACGCCGTCGACGGCCTTCACCCACGCGCTCTCGCGTCCGAACAGCCCTCGGCGCACGACGAAGTGCTTCTTCAGCCCGCGGACTTCAAGGACGGGCGACGGCATCGTCCAGAAGCCAGCACCGGGCGACGCTCCCGTCGCCGAGGTGGAAATCCGGCGGATCCACGCTGGCGCAGCGCGGCAGGGCCTCGCGACAGCGCGGGTGGAAGGGGCAGCCGGGCGGCAGGCTCGCGGGGTTCGGCGGCTGGCCGGCGATCGAGTAGAGCGGCTCCTTGCTGCCGAGCTTCGGCACCGAGCCCAGCAGGGCGCGCGTGTACGGGTGCTTGGGGTCGTCGAACAGCTCCCGTACCGACGCCTGCTCGATGATCTTGCCGGCGTACATCACGGCCACCCGATCGCACATCTTGGCGACGATACCGAGGTTGTGCGTCACGAAGATCAGCGCCACGCCCGTCTCCCGCTGGATGTCCTTGAGCAGGTCGAGGTACTGCGCCTGGATCGTGACGTCGAGGTTGGTCGTGGGCTCGTCGGCGATGACCAGCTTCGGGCCGCCGGCCAGCGCGATCGCCCCGACAATGCGCTGGCGCATGCCGCCGCTCATCTGGTGGGGATAGTCCCGCATCCGCCACTCGGGCGACGGGATCCGCACGGCCTTGAGCAGTTGCTGCACCCGGGCCCGCAGCGTCCGGCCTCTCATCTGCTGATGGAAAAACGCCGGCTCGGCGACCTGCCGGAAGATCGTGAACAGCGGGTTCAACGACGCCATCGGGTCCTGAAGCATCACGGCGATCCGTCGCCCGCGGACCCGCCGCAGCTCGCGCTGGCTCATGCGGGTCAGCTCGTCGCCCTCGAAGAGGACGCGGCCGCCTACGATGCGGGCGGCCCGCGGCAGGAGGCCGACGATCGACAGACACGTCGTCGTCTTGCCGCTCCCCGACTCGCCGACGAGCCCGAGCGTCTCGCCATCGCCGAGCGAGAAGCTGACGCCGTCCACCGCCTTGACGACGCGCGCGCCGCCGAACGTGAAGAAGTGGGTCTGGAGTCCGGAGACCTCGAGAACCGGGGCCATCAGGGGGCGCGCACGGCCGCTACAGATTCCTCTGCTGGGGATCGAGCCGTACTCGCAACCAGTCGCCGAAGAGCTGGGTCGCGAGGACGATCAGCAGGATGCACGCGCCTGGAAACACCGTGAGCCACCACTGTCCCGTCATCAGCGTGGGGCGCGCCTCCGACAGCATGAGGCCCCAGGCGGGTTGCGGCGGCGGCACGCCGACCCCGAGGAAGCTCAGCGACGCTTCCGCGATGATGACGACGCCGACCGTGAGGCTGGCCAGCACCGTCGCGGTGTTCATGACGTTCGGCAGGATGTGCTTTTTGATCACGCGCAGCTTGCTGGCGCCGGCGATCTCGGCAAGCTTCACGAATTCCCGCTCGCGCAGGGACAGCACCTCGCCGCGAATGACGCGCGCGTAGCGCGTCCAGTACACCGAGCCCAGGATCACGATGATGTTCCACATACTCGGCCCGAACATGGCGGCCAGGAAGATCGCGAAGACGATCGCCGGCAGCGCGAGCCAGGCGTCGGTGAGGCGCATGATGATCTGATCCACCCAGCCACCGACGTATCCGGAGAGGATGCCCAGCGCGGTTCCGATGCTGCCCGCCACGAGCGTGCCCATCAGTCCGACGATCAGCGACACGCGCGCGCCGTAGATCAGGCGGGTCAGGATGTCCCGGCTCTGGAAGTCGGTGCCGAGCGGCGTCGCGACGCTGCCGCCCTCCATCCAGAACGGCGGCCTGAACATCTCCGCGCCCTTCACCGGGACCGTCGGATCGTAGGGCGCGATGAGGTCGGCGAGGAGCGCGATGAGGACGAGGCCGCCGAGGATGACGAGGGGGGCCAGCGGGGCCTCGCGCGCCGCCTTGATGAGCACGCCGAGCCGGCCGGGCGTGGCCCGCCCTACGGCCAGTCGGGGATCCGCCGGGATAGTCGCCATCGTCACTTACCTCATGAGCCGGCTGTTCGGCTCATCTCGTGAGCCGGTGTCCGGGCTCACCTCGTGAGTCTGATTCGGGGGTCGATGAATGCGTAGAGGATATCCACGACCAGATTGATCGCGACGATCATGAAGCCGGCCATGATCACGACGCCCTGGACGAGCGGGAAGTCGCGCTGGAAGATGCCCTCGTAGAGCAGGCGGCCGATGCCCGGCCAGGCGAAGATGACCTCGATGATGACGGCGGCGTTGACCATCACCACCATGTTGACGCCGGCGAGCGTGAAGACCGGGATCAGCGCGTTCTTGAACGCGTGCATCGCGATGACCACGAAGTCCGGGAGCCCCTTGAGCCGGGCGAGCTTGATGTACTCGCTGCCCAGCACCTCCAGCATGCTCGAGCGGGTCAGCCTGAGCATCGACGCGGCGAAGTACCAGCCGAGCGCCACGGCCGGCATGACGACGTGCCGCCAGTCGCCGGCCCCGGAGGTCGGCAGCCAGCGGAGCCAGACCGAGAAGACCAGGATCAGCACCAACCCCAGCCAGAAGCCGGGAATCGAGAGACCGAGCAGGGCGATGCCCTTGGCGACGTTGTCCCACGCGGTGTTCACCTTCACCGCCGAGATGATGCCGGCCGGGATGCCGATGAGCAGCGAGATGAGCGTGGCCGCGAGCCCCAGCGTGAGCGAGTTGGGCAGCCGCTGGAAGTAGAGCTGGCTGACCGGCAGCCGATAGTTGAAGGACTTGCCGAGCTCTCCCTTGAAGGCGTTCTCCATGAAGGTCACGTACTGGACGGGCCACGAGCGGTCGAGCCCCCACTGATGGCGGATCCGCTCGAGATCCTCCGGCCGCGCGCTCGCCTCCGCCATGAGCGCCACGGGGTCACCCGTGAGCCGGACGATGAGGAAGATCGTCGCGCTCAAGATGAAGAGCGTGACGAAGCTGTAGAGGACGCGGCGGACGATGAATCGCGCCATGTCGCCCGGCTACTGGTCCTTCACCTTCAGGTCCTCCCAGGGATACGCGTAGCCCGTCGTGATGGTCGGGAACACGTCCTGCCACTTCTGCGCGGCGACGCGGGGGCCGATCGCGTTCACGAACGCGTGGCGGAACACCGGCACCAGATAGTAGTTCTCGAGAATGCCGCGCTGGATCTCCTCGGCGAGCTTCTTGCGCTCGGCCGGATTGATCGACCGCTCGTACTGATCGAACTTGCCGTCGAGGTCCTTCACGCAGATGCGGTCGCGGGAGTTGAAGCCGCCGCACTTGAAGTAGCCCTCGTACCAGAACGACCAGCTTCCCGCGATCCGGACGCCCTGAAGGATCATCTGAACGCCGGGCCACTCCTTGAGCCCGCCCTGCAGTCGCTGGAAGAAGATGCCCCGCTCCATGGTCTGGAGCCTGCCGCGGATGCCGACCTCGCGCAGCTGCGCGATGATGCGCTCGCCGCGCGAGTAGAACGCCGGTATCGGCGTGACCCAGTCGACGTCGAACCCGTTCGGATAGC